>NZ_PTSR01000129.1:0-531 GCF_002965345.1 Escherichia sp. MOD1-EC5950 | reverse complement strand
ACAGAATTCTGGAGGGTACTGATTTATCTTCCAAATAAATCAGTGTGAGTTCCTGTACGCTCGAATCGCAAAAGGTCATCTGTAATTTTGTAGATTAACAACAAATCAGGTTCAATGTGAGCATCCCTGTAGCCTTTAAAGTTCCCTTGCAGGGAATGATCCTTATAAACAAATGGAAGCGGTAAATCATCGTTAATCAGAAACGCCATAAGTGTTTTTAAGTTTGTTCATATCCTTATTGCGCTTCTGAGCTTTCTTCACGTCCTTCTGAAACTGGCCTGAATATTCAATTTCCCGTTGTCTGGTCATGAGCAATCAGATACGGGGATGCGGACGATTTCCTGGACTGCTTTATTATGCCAGCCCGCATTGTTGGCGGTACATTTCAGGGCTGACGGCTCCCAGCGATAATTTTATACGCCGCTCATTATACCATCTGATGTAAGCATCTACATGCTGCATGAACTTTTCTGGCGTGATGCCCGACCATTTACGCCCATAATACATTTCCGTTTTCAGTCTGCCGAAAAA
>NZ_PTSR01000128.1:0-535 GCF_002965345.1 Escherichia sp. MOD1-EC5950 | reverse complement strand
CGCTCAGCCACTTCATGCAGATGTCCCTCCAGAAACGGCAGAGCCCCTTTATCACGCAAATTAAAAACCAGTTGCCCGTTATCTGTACGCGCATCAGCAGTATCCACTGCCCAGGTCTGGTCCGGCGAGCTTATCTGCCAGGTCCATTTCGGTGCTTCGTCAGTAACAAAGCCATTAAACTGGATTTCGCCACCATCAAGAATATCTGCATGTGGTGCTGCCGAATAAAACAGGGCCACCGAAATAATGGCTGAAAGAAGGGATTTATAATGATGCGCTATTTTCATTGTTATTTACTCTGCTCTGTTCCGGAGTACATAAAAATAAAAACCAGATCATTCAAACGTGTTCCCCCTGAAAACAATACAGAACCGACATGCGTCACAACGCATTCCGACAGAAAAAAACACCTGTTCCGACATGGCGGTTCCGTATATTCAGGTCACCGGAAACAGTGACCTGAATTTTTAGTCAGCAGTAAACGGGGGAGTGTTTACTGCCGGACTCTGCTGAATTACTGGTAAGAAACAGTAAC
>NZ_PTSR01000127.1:0-540 GCF_002965345.1 Escherichia sp. MOD1-EC5950 | reverse complement strand
GTAACGCTCAGACGTCCGGCGTTCTGCATCATACCGCTCCAGTATCTGTCCTTCCCGGTAGCTGTCCGTCAGTCTACGGTTTTTACTGTCGAGGAACACCGGCATCAGCGTGGATATTGTTACCTCCCTGTCGCCCAGCTCTCCGGCCGTTTTCAGTGACTGACGGATGGCCTCCGTCAGCGCCCGCTGCTCGCGACCGGGAGCCTGCGCCACCACGCTCTCGCCCTGTGCATGCAGAACAGCATAATCCAGGGCCAGCTGTTCATAACGCTGTCGGCGGTCACCGTGACTTACCACCGACACCCTGACGCCTCTGTCCGTTCCCCCCTGAAGCCGCACCACGCCGGCGTCTTCCAGCGTGGCCAGCGCATTTCCAGTGCCCTTACGACCCCCGCCATCCATCAGCAGCACCTGCACATTGTTACGCAACGCCTGGTCAAGCAGCGTGACAGTTTCCTTAACCGACAGTTTCTCCGCGCCGGCAATCACCAGCGTACTGTCATGCTTCAGCCCCTCCCCGGTCAGCAAATCCTTCCCGCT
>NZ_PTSR01000126.1:0-552 GCF_002965345.1 Escherichia sp. MOD1-EC5950 | reverse complement strand
CCTGGGGAAGGTCAGGCTGCACATGCTGTGCCAAATCTAATCCAAAACCATACTAAACGAATTTCAAGATACAAGGGAGGTTACGGCAAGTCTGGCTTACGAATCCGGCGGTAAGTAGCAACCCGGAGGCGGGCGCAGGCCCGCCTTTTCAGGGCTGATGCTGGTCTGACTGCACTGAAGCGCCTTTATAAAGGGGCTGCTGGTTCGCCGGTGGCCCCTTTCTCCTTGCTGGCATTGTACGGGCATGAACAACCAGACTGCCGGGAAGGCCGTTTCCCTCCGGGAACGGGAATGAACGCGCGCCTGCGGCGCCCGTTCTTCTCCCCTGCCTTCTCTGGTTATGGCCAGTCAGAAATCACATCAGCTTCCCTGTGATTATTCTCTTTTTCCTCCTGTTCTGACTCTGATTACTGCTGCCCTGATTACTGTCAGTTCTGTTGTTCTCCTGCCTGTGCCTTTCCCGGGCGTCCCCCTGGCGGGGCGGGCTGTCGTGAACGGAGCCAGCGAAGCTGTCTCCGCCCTGGCGGGCTTCCATCCCTGACGCGAACCCCC
>NZ_PTSR01000125.1:0-556 GCF_002965345.1 Escherichia sp. MOD1-EC5950 | reverse complement strand
TCCATCAGAGCGTCTTCTCTCTGTCAATCACCAGTTCTTTCTCCATCTGCCGCAACTGCTCCTGTGCGTTTATGCGTTTCAGGGCAGCCACTTCATGCTGAAGTAATTGTGCGTTTTCTTTCTCTTCACGGGCTGCTGTCTGTCCGGCTGCCCTGATTTCCTGTTCTGCCACCGCATTTTCTGCAGCCTGCATGGCCTCATTATCTGCCGGCAGTATGTTCCGCGTCTCATCCTGCTGCAGGGTTTCCCTGACCGCTTTTTCTGCCTCCTGGCGTGCCCGCTCCTCCGGCGTCTGCAGACTGAGCAGTTCTGCGTCGGTATTCTGTGCAGCCTGTGCAGTGTTCATGGCTTCAGGTGTCATTTCTGCCTGCCCCTGCGTTAACTTCTGAAGCAGCCAGCCGGGAAGTGGCGCGGTATCCTGTTGCAGCACAACACCACTCTCAGGGTGCTGTCGGGCCAGCGCCAGTACAGATGCCGGGTCTGATGCCGTCAGCGTTACGCCATTGTGGCTCTGCTGCAGAACCACAACGCCGGCATCATCACGCCCCAGCCATCT
>NZ_PTSR01000124.1:0-567 GCF_002965345.1 Escherichia sp. MOD1-EC5950 | reverse complement strand
GCTGCCAGCCTCCTGCCTTCCTGCGTACTGGCCTGGAACACGCCGGGAGAGGATTTCAGCGGAGAGCTTAAGCTGGAGGGCCCGGTGACCAGCACCCGTAATCCGTGGGTATGGAAAGTGGGGGCAGGCTCCCGTTATCTGGACTCAGCCAGCCCGGCTGTACCAGTTGGTGAGGGAGAGGTGATGGTCCGGGTACCGGTGCCGGCATTGCCTGTATTGCTGGGAAAAACGGCATTCACAACGACGGCCGGACGTGAAGGGCTGTCGCCACGGGTTATCTATGGCAAGGGTATGGAAAATTTCAGCCTGTCATGGACGACGCCGGGGACGGCCGAGGTGGTTCTGCCGGTATCCGGGGATGGTAATGCAGTATCGGGACGTTTTGTTTTCCGTCTGCAGGCGGCAGGCGTGTTGCGTCATGCACAGGGGGGACATCTGGTATATACCGGTGTTTATGACGACCTGAATGCGAATGGTCTGCCGGAGCAGACGCAGATGATGCAGGCAGAGCAGGTGCCGGGAGCACTACAGGCGATGTTTGCAGGAGAGGGGCCATCCTGGCTTCAG
>NZ_PTSR01000123.1:0-590 GCF_002965345.1 Escherichia sp. MOD1-EC5950 | reverse complement strand
CTTATCTGAGTGGTGCCCTGAACCACTCGCAGTCCGGCGGAACCAGTGGTTCTGTCTCGGTCAGCGGTTCGGTACTGGCCGTTCCGGCGGCGAAAGACATCATGTTCAGCCGCACGACCGGGGATACCGTGGCCGTGGTGAACGTGAAGGATACCCCGGGAGTGAAGGTGACGTCCGGTGACGGACAGACTGACAGTGATGGCAACCTGGTGGTGCCGCTGAACAGCTATGACTGGAACACGGTGACGATTGATGCGGGCACGCTGCCGCTGAGCACAGAACTGACGAACACCAGTCAGAAGGTGGTGCCGACGGACAAGGCGGTGGTGTGGATGCCGTTTGATGCCCTGAAAGTTAAGCGTTACCTGCTGCAGGTGAAGCAGCGTGACGGTGAGTTTGTGCCGGGGGGAACCTGGGCACGTGACAGTAAGAACACACCGCTGGGCTTTGTAGCTAACAATGGTGTGCTGATGATTAACACGGTGGATGCGCCGGGTGATATCACCCTGGGCCAGTGCCGGATACCTGCGGCCAGACTGCAGGATACTGAGAAACTACAGGAGATTACGTGTGAGTAAGCGTAACGCAGT
>NZ_PTSR01000122.1:0-591 GCF_002965345.1 Escherichia sp. MOD1-EC5950 | reverse complement strand
GGTACGGCTTCGGAAATGACCCGTTTCTGTATTATTACTGACGAAGAGCGCCATATAAAAATGGCGATCGTCGATAAACATGTTACTCCCATACTTTCTGTGAACGATGCTGCACTGATGCTCGGTATGCCACCATCACTGACTGCAGCAACCGGCATGGATGCTCTGACACATGCCATTGAAGCATATGTGTCAACCGCGGCAACGCCGATCACGGACGCCTGTGCCCTGAAGGCTGTCACCATGATTGCTGAAAACCTGCCGGCTGTTGTGGCTGATGGTAAAAATGAGGAAGCCCGTGAAGCAATGGCCTATGCTCAGTTCCTGGCCGGAATGGCATTCAACAATGCTTCTCTGGGCTATGTTCATGCTATGGCACACCAGTTAGGGGGGGTCTACGATCTGCCTCATGGTATCTGTAATGCCGTATTGTTGCCGCATGTCCAGGAATTCAACAGCAGAGTCGCGGCTGGTCGTTTACGTGATTGTGCGGCGGCAATGGGCGTGAACGTGGCGTAATGTTCCGGTGACCTCATCTTCACAGAAATTTTCACGCCATTAGCATTCCGGTATTCGTATAACTTCCTTCTG
>NZ_PTSR01000121.1:0-629 GCF_002965345.1 Escherichia sp. MOD1-EC5950 | reverse complement strand
CCGAGATAGTCAACGTTAAACACCAGCTCTTTCGGCAGTGCTTCTTCGTCACGCCAGATAACCCAGCCGCAGCCCAGCGGAGCCAGACCAAATTTATGACCAGAAGCACTGATCGATTTCACGCGTGGCAGGCGGAAGTCCCAGACGATATCCGGGGCGACGAACGGTGCCAGGAAGCCACCGCTGGCAGCGTCGATATGCATATCGATGTCGATACCGGTGTCGGCCTGGAACTTATCCAGCGCATCGTGCAGCGGTTGCGGGAACTCATAGTTACCGGTGTAGGTCACGCCGAAAGTCGGCACCACGCCGATGGTGTTTTCGTCGCAGGCCTCAATCATCCGTTTCGGATCCATAAACAACTGACCGGGGCGCATAGGGATCTCGCGCAGCTCCACATCCCAGTAACGGGCGAATTTATGCCAGCAGATTTGCACAGGGCCGCACACCAGGTTTGGTTTATCGGTCGGTTTACCTGCGGCTTCCATACGCTTGCGCCAACGCCATTTCATCGCCATCCCGCCGAGCATACAGGCCTCGGAAGAACCAATGGTGTTGGTGCCAACGGCCTGACCGTTTTTCGGCGCAGGCGCGTGCCACAGATCAGCAACCATGTTTACGCAACGCAG
>NZ_PTSR01000120.1:0-636 GCF_002965345.1 Escherichia sp. MOD1-EC5950 | reverse complement strand
TTATCGACGATCGCCATTTTTATATGGCGCTCTTCGTCAGTAATAATACAGAAACGGGTCATTTCCGAAGCCGTACCCGCAGTGGTGTTAATCGCAATCATTGGCAGCTGCGGTTTCACGGAACGATCAACTCCTTCATAATCACGGATATTGCCACCATTGGTTGCGACCAACGCAATTCCTTTCGCGCAGTCGTGCGGCGATCCACCTCCCAGAGAAATCACACTATCGCAGCAATTTTCCGTCAGCAGCCTCAGCCCCGCCGCGACGTTTTCAGTGGTCGGGTTAGGCTGCGTACCATCATAAATCACACTGAAAATATTATGCTTCTGCAGCGCTTTCTGCACATCACAGGCCATCCCCATTTCAGAAAGCATGCGATCAGTAACGATTAAAGTGCGCCGAAAACCGTAACCCGACATCATATTTATGGCCTCGTTCAGAGAGCCACAACCAAGAACATTTACCGATGGAATAAAAAAAGTTGAAATGGTCATTATTTTACTCCTGCAAAACGAAATATTTTCATTACAGTGCTGCGATACAAATTTTAAAACAGACAGAATTCTGGAGGGTACTGATTTATCTTCCAAATAAATCAGTGTGAGTTCCTGTACGCTCGAATCGCAAAAGGTC
>NZ_PTSR01000011.1:0-140936 GCF_002965345.1 Escherichia sp. MOD1-EC5950 | reverse complement strand
ACGCTGCGCGTCTTATCAGGCCTACGCCGCTACGCCGCTGTGAAGTGCTGCACTCCGCTGGTCGGATAAGACGGTTATGCCGCATCCGGCATCTAACGCCCGAGCCGGTTGCCTGATGCGACGCTGCGCGTCTTATCAGGCCTACGCCGCTGTGAAGTGCTGCACTCCGCTGGTCGGATAAGGCGGTTACGCCGCATCCGACATCTAACGCCCTGGCCGGTTGCCTGATGCGACGCTGCGCGTCTTATCAGGCCTACGCCGCTACGCCGCTGTGAAGTGCTGCACTCCGCTGGTCGGATAAGGCGGTTACGCCGCATCCGACATCTAACGCCCTGGCCGGTTGCCTGATGCGACGCTGCGCGTCTTATCAGGCCTACGCCGCTACGCCGCTGTGAAGTGCTGCACTCCGCTGGTCGGATAAGGCGGTTACGCCGCATCCGACATCTAACGCCCTGGCCGGTTGCCTGATGCGACGCTGCGCGTCTTATCAGGCCTACGCCGCTACGCCGCTGTGAAGTGCTGCACTCCGCTGGTCGGATAAGGCGGTTACGCCGCATCCGACATCTAACGCCCTGGCCGGTTGCCTGATGCGACGCTGCGCGTCTTATCAGGCCTACGCCGCTACGCCGCTGTGAAGTGCTGCACTCCGCTGGTCGGATAAGACGGTTACGCCGCATCCGACATCTAACGCCCTGGCCGGTTGTCTGATGCGACGCTGCGCGTCTTATCAGGCCTACGCCGCTACGCCGCTGTGAAGTGCTGCCCCCGTAGGTCGGATAAGGCGGTTACGCCGCATCCGACATCTAACGCCCGAGCCAGTTGCCGGATGCGGCGCACCATTACAACGCAATATCCGCCACTTCTTTTTGTACTGGTTGCGGTTTCAACTGCGCTTTCGGCGTGCTATCTGCCGCCTGCGGCTTATCATATTTCAGGCTCAGAACTTCGCTGGTGTACTGCAATTCACGTTCTGTTGCCGCCGCATCACCGTTCAGCTTGCTGCCATAAGACGGAACAATCGCTTTCAGCGTGGCCTGCCATTGTGGGCTGGAAACACGATCACCAAACACTTTTTCCAACAGACTCAACATAATCGGCGCAGCGGTAGATGCCCCCGGCGATGCGCCGAGCAGCGCAGCAATGGTTCCTTGCTGGTCGCTGACCACTTCTGTACCCAGACGCAGCACGCCGCCTTTATCGGCATCACGTTTGATAATCTGCACGCGCTGTCCCGCTTGCCACAAACGCCAGTCCTCTTTTTTCGCTTGTGGGTAGTACTCTTTCAACGCTTCAAAACGATCCTCTTCACTCAACATCACCTGACTCACCAGATATTTCACCAGATCGAAATTATCCAGCCCGACGTGCATCATCGGCATCACGTTAGAGGTGGTGGTGGAACTCATCAGATCCCACAGCGAACCATTTTTGAGAAATTTGGTTGAGAAGGTAGCAAATGGCCCGAACAGCACCACGCGTTTACCGTCCAGTACACGGGTATCGATATGCGGAACTGACATCGGCGGCGCGCCAACGGATGCTTTACCATAGACCTTCGCCAGATGGTGATTAACCACATCCGGGTTTTCCGAAACGAGGAACTGACCGCCCACCGGGAAACCGGCGTATTCTTTCGCTTCCGGAATACCGGACTCCTGCAACAGTTTCAGTGCCGCGCCACCCGCGCCGATAAAGACAAATTTCGCACGGATGTTCTGTGCGGTGCCGTTTTTCAGATCGGCAACGGTGACGGTCCAGGTGTTATCGTCATTACGTTTGATAGCGCGGACTTCGCTGCTGAGTTGCAGCGAGAAGTTAGATTTCTTCTGTAATGAGGCGATCAACTGACGGGTGATCTCACCGTAGTTCACATCGGTGCCAATTTCTGTACGCGTAGCCGCCACTTTCTGTTGTGGATCACGCCCTTCCATCACTAACGGTGCCCACTCCTTGATTTGCGCGTGATCTTCAGAGTAACGCATACCGCGAAACAGCGAACTTTGTTGCAATGCCGCGTAACGGGCACGCAGGAAATTGACGTTATCTTCGCCCCAGACAAAGCTCATATGCGGAACGGTATTGATAAATGAACGCGGGGTACGCAGCACGCCGCGCTCGACCTGGTGCGCCCAGAACTGGCGGGAAATCTGGAATGCTTCGTTAATGGCGACTGCTTTTTCAATACTGATGCTGCCATCGGCGTTTTGCGGGGTGTAATTGAGTTCCATCAGCGCAGAATGCCCGGTTCCGGCGTTGTTCCAGCCGTTCGAACTCTCCTGCGCGACACCCTCCAGGCGCTCTACCATGGTCATCGACCATTCAGGCTCCAGTTCCCGTAAATAGGTCCCCAACGTGGCGCTCATAATGCCGCCGCCAATCAACAGTACATCAGTTTCCTGCTCCTCGGACGCTTTCGCTTTTGCCGTCATTGAAACGGCATTAAGCCCCACGGCCATCGAGAAGAGCATGGCAGTCACTTTTTTCATCTTGTTAATGCCTTACTTTTAGTCGCTTTATTGCAGGTGAGATTTGCGCGGCATCAACGTTAACACTTAAGTAACAACATTTAAATAATGTTTATAAATTATCTTCTATTTTTATAAACATTATGATTTCGTTGATTAATTATAGGGTTATTAGAAACGAAGGGAACGCTTACCTGGCAGCAGAAGTCCGTCAGGTAAGCGTCAAAATATCATCCCGTCCGGGCAACGGCATCACGCGAAGCGGCATCACGCTCTTCGCCGGTTAGTTCGCTAAGCAGCCCACTGCGCATTTCCAGCAGGCGGTCGGCGTGAATAAAATAGTGGTCATCATGACTGATGGCGAAAATCGTTTTGCCCATCTCCTGCATCAGCGGCAGTAATACCTGATAAAACTCACGGCGGAAGTGTGGATCCTGATCCGCTGCCCATTCATCCAACAGGATTATGTCGCGTTCTTCTGCCAGTGCCAGCAACAACGCCACGCGTTTCTTCTGCCCTTTCGATAACTTCAGGTTAAGAATACGCCCGTTACTTAACTCAAGCTTATGACCCATTTTCAACTGATCTAACCACTTCTCAACCAGTTGTGGATTTGCGGTTTTACCCTCCGGCCCCAGCAGTTGATCAAACAACCAGACATCGGTAAACACGGCGGAAAACAGCTTGCGATAATCTTCTGGTTTTTCAGCGCTGATGGGGTTGCCATCCAGCAAAATTTCACCGCTTTGCGGCTGATACAACCCCGTCAGCAACATCGCCAGCGTCGATTTACCGCTACCGTTGCCACCAATCAGGAACAGCAGTTCGCCACGTTTAATAGTGAGGTTAATCGGGCCAACGGAAAAAGCATTATCCTGATAACTAAACGTCACGTTACGCAGCTCCAGGGTTTGCCAGTTGGGAAACGCCTGCGGGCGCGGAAACTCCGCTTTAAAAGGCGCGAGCGCGAATTTGTTCAGCTTGTTGAACGCCACCTCTGCCGTCAGCAGCGTCGGCAACGCACCAACCGCCGAAAGCAGCGGTGTACGCAGGAACAACAGCGTCAGCGAATAAGTCGCCGCAACGTTGGTATCAGCCCAACCGAGACTGTTTGCCATCCAGAACACCAGGCCTATTGCGCCCAGCATCATAATGTTCGACCAGTTCACGGCACTAAGATGGAATGTATCAGCACGAATAATATGATGGCGATATTCTTGCGCATCGGGGATGTAGAGATTGTTAAAAACGTACTCGGCGCGCTCGCGGTTCAGGGTCAGCTCTTTGCGCCCTTCCAGTACAGTTTGAAAATCCGTGTACAGCTTGTCTTCGGTTTCTCGCAGGGTCGCCATATGTTTGTACACCCGCGCCACCAACAAAAAACCACCCCAGATGGTGATTGCCATCCAGATCGCCGTTACCAGCAACATTTTACCCGACAGCATCCACAGATACGCCGCCGAACCCACCGTGAGAATGATACCCTGCACCAGTTCAGGTAAGCGCACAAAAGCGATGGTGATATTGCGCACATCGCTGGTTAACCCCGCCAGCAATGAGGCACTGCCCAGTTGTTCAATGCGCTCGACGTGGGTATCCAGAATCCGCTTGATAAATTCGCTACGCAGTCGGTAAACGAAATGATGGCCCAGCGTGGTGAGCGCCAGTTGCGATCCCAGTGTTACCGCCATCAACAGCAGCAATAAACCCAGAAACTCCGGCAACACCAGCAAACTGGTATCTGCCGTTTCGATAAGACGCTGATTGATAAAAGCAATTAAGCCAATGCCTAACGCCGCACTGGCGAGGCTGAGCGCCATCACACTGATAAATGGCCAGCGATACTGCCGCCAGACAAGTACAAGAAGTTCCATGCAGAAAACCCGGACAATGAATTACAGCCCGCAGTTTAAACATCTCCGCGCACACAGCAATAATAATTCTTATTTTTATTCTTCTTTACCTGCCTGGCGAAAGGTCAGGTTGTAGCGACAGTCGGCGGTCAGTGGATGAAATCCCGCTTTTAGCGGTTGAATACCGTGATAAAACAGCCGTGACTCACCGCCCCACACCACCACATCGCCATGTTCCAGCAACAGACGTTTTAGCGGATCATTACGTTTCAAGCCGCCAAACTGGAAAATTGCAGGCAGTCCCAGAGAAACAGAAACAATTGGCGCGCGCAGATCCGGCTCGTCTTTATCCTGATGCAATGACAGTTTCGCGCCAGGGACGTAGCGGTTGATAAGGCAAGCGTCAGGCTGGAAATCGGGATACCCCGCCGCCGTTGCTGCCCGTTGGCACAAATCACGAAAGCCTTGCGGCATGGCGGGCCACGGCTTATTTGTTTGTGGATCAATAGGCGAATAGAGATAGCCTTGCTGGTTAGTCGTCCAGCCAAGACGTCCACAGTTGGTCATTGCCACCGACATGGTATACCCACCCGGTGTAACCATCTGGCGAAACGGCGACTGGTTGGCGACACCGTTAATCTCCTGCATCAGATCTTCTGCGATATCAAAAGCAAAACGGCGCAGGATCACTGCGCCGGAAGCCAGCGGTTCTTGCCAGGGTTCAGCATCAGTGAACAGATCCAGCATTACCTCTCCTCATTTTCAGCTTCGCGACGTAGCAATTGCGCTTTACGCGAAACACCCCAGCGGTAACCGGAAAGTGCGCCATCGCCACGTACCACCCGATGACAAGGTATAACGATCGCTAACTTATTGGCGGCGCAAGCACTTGCCACTGCACGCACCGCTGTTGGTTTGCCGATGGAATTTGCCAGTCGCTGGTAACTCACTGTTTCACCACAAGGAATGGAACGCAATGCTTGCCAGACTTGTTGTTGGAAAGCGGTGCCGCGAATATCCAACGGTAACGTCAGCGGCGTATTACGGTTATTAAGGCTGGCGATGACCTCGCGCACATGTTGCTGAAATGTCGGATCAGCAGGGGCGTTGTCGGCGGCAGGAAACATCTGCTGTAGCTCGCCAATTAATGTCGCATCGTCATCGCCCAGTAAAATCGCGCAAATCCCCCGCTCGCTTTCCGCCACCAGGCAACGCCCCAGCGAACAATCGGCCAGCGCATAACGAACAGCCAGGTTTTCGCCACCATGACGAAACTGTTTAGCCGTCATGCCCAGCGTTTCGTCGGCTTTACGGTAGTAACTGCTGCCGTCGGGAAATCCGGCGTGGAGAATCGCCTGGGTGACGCTCTCCCCTTTCGTTAACGATTCGCGCAAGCGACGAGCACGCCAGGCCTGTTGCCAGGCTTTTGGTGTCATTCCGGTCGTAGCTTTAAATAAACGGTGTAAGTGGAATGGACTCATCGCCACCTGGTCGGCTAAAGCCTCCAGCGTCACGGGCGTTTCTTGTTCCAGCAGCCGACAAGCATGGGTGATTTTATCCAACCGGTCTTGCCGGGCATTGGCTTTGTCCGGCTGGCAACGTTTGCAGGGGCGAAAACCTGCGGCAAGCGCCTCGCTGGCATCCGCATAAAAGGAGACGTTTTCCCGCAGGGCATGTCTGGCGCGGCAAGACGGGCGGCAAAAGATGCCCGTGGTACGCACGGCGAAAACGAATTTGCCGTCGGCGTGCGGGTCGCGGGCCAGGACAGATTGCCAGCGTTGATCGTCAGTTAAGCATGTGGCGTTTTTCATAAGCAGCTCCCTGGTTAAGGATAGCCTCTAGTCTGCCCGGTCACCATCACGCAAAAACCAACAATCTTGCGCTTTAATTTTTTTCGCTGATAAGGAAGCTTTTAAACTGCGGCGACATCCAGGTTTTAAAACTATCGCCCTCTTTGGTGATCATATAGACCGCCAGCCCTTCCCGGCGAACGATTTCTTTGGCTTTATCCGGCCCGAGAACCATTAACCCGGTGTCCCAGGCATCGGCCTCCAGCGCCGTCGGGGCAATTACCGTCACGGACACCAGATTATGTTCGATGGGACGCCCGGTTTGCGGATCGATAACATGGGACAGGCGTTTGCCGTCCAGCTCGTAATAGTTGCGATAGCTACCGGAGGTGCTAATCCCGTGGCCATTGATATCGACCACGGCCTGAACCGCATTCTCTTTATCGGTCGGTTTTTGGATCGCCACCCGCCACGGCTGCCCTTCACCATTCATGCCCCGGCTGTTCAGTGCGCCGCCAACCGACACCAGATAGCGGGAAATACCTTCCTGCTCCATGAGGCGCGCCAGATGATCTGCCGCATAACCTTCACCCACGGTGGAGAGATCGACATATAAGTCCGGCACATCTTTTTGCAGATATTGCTGATGCAACTGATTAATTACCGTCAGGTGCTGTAAGCCGGTTTTGGCTTTCATCGCGTCGATCTGTTCCTGGGTCGGGATTTGTACCGGCTGTTGCTCCGGGCCAAAGCCCCACAAATTCACCAGCGGCCCGACGGTAATATCCATCGCACCGTCAGTCTTTGCGCCAATGCGTAGCGAAGTGGTGACGATATCAGCCATCGCTTCACTTACCGGCCACGGCGATAAACTTTGCGAGTCGTTAAAACGCATCAGCGCGGAATCTTTTTTATAAGTCGAAAGTAGCTGATCGTCGGCATCCAACTGAGTCTGGATCTTCTCTTTGAGTTCAACACTGCGTTTGGCGTCAATGCCCGGAATGCTGGCACGCCAGAAGGTTCCCATCGTTTTGCCTTCAAGAACGGTAACTTCAGGAGCGTTGGGTTTGGCGGGTTGTGGTTTTTGATCGCAACCAACAAACAAGAGCGCGGCAGCCAGCAATGCCACACGGGTAAAGTTCATTTCCATACGTGATTATCCTCATGCGAACGGTCGCAAGAGTACACCAAAAGACTGCGTTTGTACGCTGAAAACAATGAAAAAAGGGCCCGCAGGCCCTTTGTTCGATATAAATCGAGATTAGAACTGGTAAACCAGACCCAGAGCTACGATGTCATCAGTGTTGATGCCAGCAGCGCGGGTGAACTGGTTGTCGTCCAGCAGGTTGATTTTGTAGTCAACGTAGGTGGACATGTTTTTGTTGAAGTAGTAGGTAGCACCAACATCAACATATTTCAGGATATCTTCGTCGTCGTAGTTACGACCAGCAACGACACCCAAGTTTTTACCTTTAGACTGCAGGTATGCTACAGACGGACGCAGACCGAAGTCGAACTGGTACTGAGCAACAGCTTCGAAGTTCTGTGCTTTGTTCGCCCAACCCAGGGAACCTACGCGAGTTGCGTTATAGGTCTGGGTGTACTGAGCAGCCAGGTAGACGTTGTTCGCGTCGTATTTCAGACCACCAGTGTAGGTTTCAGCACGGTCGCCGTTACCGATGTAAACAGCGCTGTTCTGAGCATCAGTACGTTTGGAGCTGGAAACTGCAGCACCGATACCGAAGCCTTCGTAATCATAAGTGATAGAACCGCCAACGCCGTCGCCGTTCTGACGCAGAGCGTTACGACCGTTGTTGGTTACACCGCTAGTAAAGCCTTCACCAGACGGATTACCGTTTTTACCCTGATACTGAACAGCAAAGTTCAGGCCGTCAACCAGACCGAAGAAGTCGGTGTTACGGTAGGTCGCGAAGCCGTTACCACGCTGCTGCATGAAGTTGTCAGAACCGTAGGTGTCGCCACCGAATTCTGGCAGAACGTCGGTCCAGGAAGTTACGTCGTAAACAACGCCGTAGTTACGACCGTAGTCGAAAGAACCGATATCCTGGAATTTCAGACCAGCGAATGCCACACGGGTCCAGGAGTTGTTTTCGCTTTCCGGAGCGTTGCCCTGGATCTGATATTCCCACTGGCCATAACCGGTCAGTTGGTCAGTAACCTGAGTTTCACCTTTGAAGCCGAGACGCATGTAGGTCTGGTCGCCATCTACAGACTTGTCGTCAGAGAAATAGTGCAGGCCGTCTACTTTACCGTACAGATCTAATTTGTTGCCGTCTTTGTTGTAAACTTCAGCAGCGTTTGCTGCGCCTGCTACCAGCAGAGCTGGGACCAGGAGGGACAGTACTTTAACTTTCATGTTATTAACCCTCTGTTATATGCCTTTATTTGCTTTTTTATGCCACTGCATACTGATTAACCCTCATTAATCAGTCGGCAAGTCCATTCTCCCCAAAAATGCAGAATAATCCAACACGAATATGATACTAAAACTTTTAAGATGTTTCATTTATCGCTATAGATGTTTCAAAATGTAAATGTGATGGAACTTTTTAAGATTCTTGATGATTGGCGAAATAAGCACCTAACATCAAGCAATAATAATTCAAGGTTAAAATCAATAACTTATTCTTAAGTCGTTGATAGCACTGAATGCCAAAACAAAATCTTCACTCGCAACTAAAATATGTCTCGCTATCATCATTAACTTTATTTATTACCGTCATTCATTTCTGAATGTCTGTTTACCCCTATTTCAACCGGATGCATCGCATCCGGTTTTTTTTACCCTTCTTTACACAACTTTTATTTTCTTGTGCTACCCATGCAAAATTATAACAACTGTTAATAATTTCACATAAAATTAACAATATTATAATTCCCCGCCATCTTTCCTTATTTGTAATTAACTTTGTTCTTTTTGCAGATTATTTGTACAAAAAAATGCCGCATGTACATCTCTTTCCCATCGTGCAAAAGGATAAATATCATTGGGGAAGAGAGAACCATCTATCTGGTAATAGTCTGGAATTTCGCTCTATACCCTTTATACTGCCCTATCACTTCGAGAAGTTTTAACAGGTCATAAACACGAATGCGTCAGAAAGAGACAACGGCCACGACCCGCTTTTCACTCCTACCGGGGAGCATTACCCGCTTCTTTTTACTGTTGATCATTGTGTTACTTGTGACGATGGGAGTGATGGTACAAAGCGCCGTCAACACCTGGCTAAAAGATAAAAGCTACCAGATTGTCGACATTACCCATGCTATACAAAAGCGTGTCGATACCTGGCGTTACGTGACCTGGCAGATCTACGACAACATCGCTGCGACGACTTCGTCTTCCACCAGTGAAGGTTTGCAAGAGACGCGTCTGAAACAGGATGTCTATTATCTGGAAAAACCACGCCGCAAAACAGAAGCCCTGATCTTTGGTTCTCACGACAATTCAACGCTTGAGATGACCCAACGAATGTCTACTTATCTGGACACATTATGGGGCGCAGAAAATGTACCGTGGTCGATGTATTATCTGAACGGCCAGGATAACAGCCTGGTGTTGATCTCTACTCTGCCATTAAAAGATCTCACTTCTGGTTTCAAAGAGTCGACCGTCAGTGACATTGTCGACTCACGTCGCGCGGAGATGCTGCAACAGGCCAACGCACTGGATGAACGCGAAAGTTTTTCTAATCTGCGTCGTCTTGCCTGGCAGAACGGCCATTACTTTACCTTGCGTACCACCTTTAACCAGCCAGGACATCTGGCGACGGTGGTTGCATTTGATCTGCCTATTAATGACCTGATCCCGCCGGGGATGCCGCTGGATAGCTTCCGTCTTGAGCCAGAAGCGGGCGCAACGGGTAACAATAATAATGAGAAAGAAGCCGCAGACAGCGTCAGCATTAACTTCAACAGTTCTAAAATTGAAATCTCTTCGGCGCTCAACTCCACCGATATGCGATTGGTCTGGCAGGTTCCTTACGGCACTTTACTGCTGGATACATTGCAAAACATTCTGCTGCCACTGCTACTGAACATCGGTTTGCTGGCGCTGGCGCTTTTTGGTTATACCACCTTTCGCCATTTCTCCGGCCGCACCACTGAAAGAGCCCCCAGTACTGCAGTGAATAACGAACTGCGTATTTTGCGGGCAATAAATGAAGAGATTGTGTCACTCCTACCGCTCGGCCTGCTGGTTCACGATCAGGAATCGAATCGCACAGTAATAAGCAATAAGATTGCCGACCATCTGCTACCGCATTTGAATCTGCAAAATATCACCACTATGGCAGAGCAACATCAGGGAATCATTCAGGCGACTGTTAATAACGAACTGTATGAGATTCGCATGTTCCGCAGCCAGGTAGCGCCGCGTACACAAATCTTCATTATTCGCGATCAGGATCGCGAAGTGCTGGTAAACAAGAAACTCAAGCAGGCACAGCGTCTGTATGAGAAAAATCAGCAGGGCCGGATGGCTTTTATGCAAAACATTGGTAACGCACTGAAGGAGCCAGCCCGGGGGCTTGCAGAAAGCGCAGCAAAACTTAACTCGCCGGAAAGCAAACAACTGGCGAATCAGGCGGACGTATTAGTACGACTGGTTGATGAAATTCAGTTAGCGAACATGCTGGCGGACGATAGCTGGAAGAGCGAGACTGCGCTTTTCTCCGTGCAGGATTTAATTGATGAAGTGGTGCCTTCTGTATTGCCTGCGATCAAACGCAAAGGTCTGCAACTACTGATTAACAATCATCTGAAAGCACATGACGTGCGCCGTGGCGATCGTGATGCCTTACGCCATATTTTGCTGCTGCTGATGCAATATGCCGTCACCTCAACGCAACTGGGGAAAATTACCCTCGAGGTTGATCAGGATGAATCCTCCGAAGAACGTCTGACTTTCCGTATTCTGGACACCGGAGATGGTGTAAGCATTCATGAAATGGATAATTTACATTTCCCGTTCATCAACCAGACCCAGAGCGATCGCTATGGTAAGGCAGACCCGCTGGCATTCTGGTTGAGTGATCAACTGGCGCGCAAACTGGGCGGTCATTTAAACATCAAAACACGGGACGGCCTTGGTACACGCTACTCCGTGCATATCAAAATGCTCCCGGCAGACCCGGACGTTGAAGAGGAAGAGGAACGTTTACTGGATGATGTCACCGTGATGGTGGATGTAACTTCTACAGAAATTCGGAATATTGTCACTCGCCAGTTAGAAAATTGGGGTGCAACCTGTATCACACCCGATGAAAGATTAATTAGTCAGGATTATGATATCTTTTTAACGGATAATCCGTCTAATCTTACTGCCTCTGGCTTGCTTTTAAGCGATGATGAGTCTGGCGTACGGGAAATTGGGCCTGGTCAATTGTGCGTCAATTTCAATATGAGCAATGCTATGCAGGAAGCAGTCTTACAATTAATTGAAGTGCAACTGGCGCAGGAAGAGGTGACAGAATCGCCTATGGGTGGAGATGAAAATGCGCAACTCCATGCCAGCGGCTATTATGCGCTCTTTGTAGACACAGTACCGGATGATGTTAAGAGGCTATATACTGAAGCAGCAACCAGTGACTTTGCTGCATTAGCCCAAACGGCTCATCGTCTTAAAGGCGTATTTGCCATGCTAAATCTGGTACCCGGCAAGCAGTTATGTGAAACGCTGGAACATCTTATTCGTGAGAAGGATGTTCCAGGAACAGAAAAATACATCAGCGACATTGACAGCTATGTCAAGAGCTTGCTGTAGCAAGGTAGCCTATTACATGAACAATATGAACGTAATTATTGCCGATGACCATCCGATAGTACTGTTCGGTATTCGAAAATCACTTGAACAAATTGAGTGGGTGAATGTTGTCGGCGAATTTGAAGATTCCACAGCACTGATCAACAATCTGCCGAAACTGGACGCGCACGTGTTGATTACCGATCTCTCCATGCCTGGAGATAAATACGGTGACGGGATCACCTTGATCAAATACATCAAGCGCCATTTCCCAAGCCTGTCGATCATTGTTCTGACCATGAACAACAACCCGGCAATTCTTAGTGCGGTACTGGACCTGGATATCGAAGGGATCGTACTGAAGCAAGGCGCGCCTACGGATCTGCCGAAAGCCCTCGCCGCGTTGCAAAAAGGCAAGAAATTTACCCCAGAAAGCGTTTCTCGTTTGCTGGAGAAAATCAGTGCCAGTGGTTACGGCGACAAGCGTCTCTCGCCTAAAGAGAGTGAAGTACTGCGCCTGTTTGCAGAAGGTTTCCTGGTTACCGAGATTGCCAAAAAGCTCAACCGCAGCATCAAGACCATTAGCAGCCAGAAGAAATCCGCGATGATGAAGCTGGGCGTCGAGAACGATATCGCCCTGCTGAACTATCTTTCTTCTGTTACCTTAAGTCCGGCGGATAAAGAGTAATTTAGCCAGCCAACAGGTCGGATGCGGTGTAAACACCTTATCCGGCCTACAAATCCCAATATTTCAATAGATTGCACAAACGCAGGCCTGATACGACGTGCCAGCGTCGCATCAGACATTTACACCGACCGCACCCTACGATGATTTCCGCGCTTTCCTGACTCTTTCGGCATACATCGTCAGCGTCTGTTTTATGACATCCAGCGTCACCGGCTTCGACAGACAACTATCCATCCCGGACTCCAGGCATCGCTGCTTCTCTTCGGCCAACGCATTGGCTGTCACCCCGATTACCGGCAATGTTAGCCCCAATTGGCGAATACGCTGCGTTAACCGGTAACCATCCATATTCGGCATGTTAACGTCACTAAGCACGATATCAATGTGATTCTTGCTAAGAACATTAAGCGCATCGATACCATCATTCGCGGTCTTACACTGATAACCCAACGATCCGAGCTGATCGGCCAATAAGCGACGGTTAATAGGATGATCATCAACCACCAGAATCATCATGTCGTCGTTGCTGGTAGACTCTTTGTCCACCAGCGGCAGAACGTTGCCAGGATCATCATTTTCCATCTCAACCCGATAGATACGCGCCAGTAGCACAGGCAGTTCATGCGACGAAGCAACGCTATGCTCCCATTCACCGGGCGCTCTTTCCAGCGGAATGCCAATATGTCGGCGGCAGAAAGTCACCACTGCTCTGCCCTGCCATTTTTCACTCAGCGGCTCATCAGTAATCAACACATCCTCAGGTGACGGTTCCTGACCTTCATATGTTGTAACGACTACACCACTGCGCTGCAAACTGGTTTCGATAAATTGGCATAGCGACGCATTGCGTACCGCCAACCAACAGCGTTTACCCGTTAACCCTTCAACGCCTTTTTTATGTGGATATTGTGCGCCGTACAGTGGAATACGCACGGTAAACTGGCTTCCCATACCAGGTTCAGACTCCACCGAGATGTCACCGTCCATCATGCTGATCAATTTTTCACAAATCGCCAGCCCCAGACCGGTTCCCTGGAAGTTACGCTGAACGCCTGTCCCCACCTGGAAGAAGGGATCAAACAGCCGCACCACTTCTTTCGCCGGGATACCCACGCCGGTATCGCGAACGCGAATAGAGAGATAATCACCATCGGCACGGACATGCAGAACAATGCAGCCGGTATCGGTAAATTTTATGGCGTTACTCAACAGGTTGGAGATGACCTGCTGTAAACGCATCGGATCACCGTTTAAAGTTACCGGCACATCCGGTTCAATAAAGCAGTACAAACCAAGCTGTTTACGCACCACCAGCGGCAAATAGTTGGCGGTGATATGGTTCATCACTTCACGCGGTGAAAACTCACGCGGTTCTATCTTCAACTGTTCCGATTCAATCTTCGAAAAATCGAGAATGTCGCTGATAATTTTCAACAGCAGACTGGAAGAGTTGTTCATTGCCGTCACCAGACGGTCAACGCCTTTCGGTAACTCTTTAGTTTGCAATAGATCCAGGTTACCGATAATGCCGTACAGTGGTGTACGCAGCTCGTGGCTGACGGTAGCAAGGAACATCGATTTCGATTGGCTCGCCTGTTCTGCTGCCTGCGCCATCTCTTGCAGCGACTCTTCCATCTTCACACGTGAAGAAACATCGACAAGTACGCAAATCGCCACGTTTTCATTACGATAGCGCGAATGGACGAAACTGATTTGCAGATTGGTATTGTTGCTGGTCAGGACATCGACAAAATTGACCTGTTGACCGCAAATAATTTGCGTCAGCCGCTGGCGATCCTCATGCGTAAGCATATTGAGATAGGTATGCGCCAGTTCGTTACTCAAAATATTGACGCCATCAGCGGTACGCAAAATGCAGATCCCGACCGGCGCGGAGGCGACAATCTTGCGGTTAAACTGCTCATGCTCCTCCAGACGCTGGGCGTCGCTTTCCGCCGGAATGAAAATACGCCGCTCATACATCCGCGCGAGAGTAAACAACGCCGCCCCGGTGATCACATTGAGCAAAATCGCGTTGAGGATCAGCATACGTATGCGTTCCAGCACCTGATCAACGGGCACCGAGTAAACAATGCTTAACGATGACGGCGGCAGATTTTTCTTCAGCACCAGCTCATGGAAACCTGGTGTATAACCGAACCAGGAGCGTTCCTGCATCCAACGCGGTTCAGCTTTGATTTTACTTTCCGGTCCGGTCAACGAAATCAGGGTATGACCATTCTCATCAAGGATGGTGACTCCCATCGGTAATGTACCCGGTAAAAAGAAGTTCTCCATCCGAATGGTTTGTTCAACGCCCAACAAGGCCTGCAAACGGTTCGCCAGATAAACCGGCGTCAGCGCGTAGAAATACCCGACGCCAGGGCGCGGGCCTTCGCTGATCCAATAGAGGTTGCTGCCACTGTCATCCTGCGGCGCATTACGATACTTATTGATGCGCTCATGCAGAGCTTTCAAGGCGGTATCGCGTTCGACAGGCATATCACGCAAACCAAAGTTTGCCATGCAGAGGTTATCGCTGCCGATCAAAAATACGCGGTTGAGATCGTAAGCTGCAGAGAAATTATCGCGCCAGTAGCGCATAAACCATGCCAGCGACTCCAGAGATCCCCGCCAGGTGTTACTCATCGCGGAACAGTCAGAATCGGCAAACAGCGGTTCGAACTCGGGCACATCCGTTTGCGTTTCCCGCCCACGCGGGGAAAGTACGCCGTTTTCTGCAGACAAGCGATTTTCGGCAATGTACTTCAGCTCTTTCATCACATCAGAAGTGCGTTGGATAAACCGCTGAGCCTGATCGGAGCTCAGGTTAAATTCCTGACGAATCTCAGATTCTCGCTGATGCAGAGCATTGACGATGTAAAACACTGATGAGAAAGCAATCAACAGCCAGAGCAATAACGCCAATGCTCTGAACATATAGCGCGAAACTTTCAGGGTTGTACGAAAAGAAGCAAGGTATTTCAAAGGGGCGAAGCTCCGCCTCAGGTGACCGATGGAGTGTGGTTAAGGTAGCGGTAAAAACGTGCCACCGCAATGTTCTGTCATCCCGGTAATATGATACACCGCCGAGAAATCATCACCTTAACCCCCGATAATCGTCATATACCGGACAAGATTGGTGGATTTCAGCATGAATTATATGAAGTGGATTTATCCACGCCGCTTACGCAATCAAATGATCCTGATGGCAATCCTGATGGTCATTGTCCCAACGCTTACTATTGGTTATATCGTAGAAACGGAAGGACGTTCAGCAGTCTTATCTGAAAAAGAGAAAAAACTTTCTGCCGTGGTCAATCTGCTTAATCAGGCGCTAGGCGATCGCTACGATCTCTACAACAACTTACCGCGTGAAGAGCGTATCCGCGCATTGAACGCAGAACTTGCTCCCATTACCGAAAATATCACTCACGCCTTCCCTGGGATAGGTGCTGGTTATTACAACAAGACGCTGGATGCGATAATCACCTACGCGCCTTCAGCGCTATATCAGAATAATGTGGGCGTTACTATCGCCGCGGATCACCCTGGTCGCGAAGTAATGCGTACAAATACACCTTTAGTTTATTCAGGCAGGCAAGTTCGCGGCGATATTCTGAATTCAATGATTCCCATTGAACGTAATGGTGAAGTCCTCGGCTATATCTGGGCCAATGAATTAACCGAAGATATTCAACGCCAGGCCTGGAAAATGGATGTGAGGATTATCATTGTGCTCACCGCCGGTTTGCTGATTAGCCTGCTGTTGATTGTGCTCTTCTCCCGTCGCCTGAGCGCCAATATAGATATCATCACCGATGGCCTCTCGACTCTGGCGCAAAATATTCCTACCCGATTACCACAATTGCCCGGTGAAATGGGGCAAATCAGCCAGAGTGTTAACAACCTCGCCCAGGCACTGCGTGAAACGCGGACACTTAACGATCTGATTATTGAAAACGCTGCCGATGGCGTCATTGCCATTGACCGCCAGGGTGATGTAACCACCATGAACCCCGCAGCAGAAATCATCACTGGCTATCAACGTCATGAACTGGTAGGGCAGCCTTACGCCATGTTGTTCGACAATACTCAGTTCTACAGTCCTGTACTGGATACGCTGGAACATGGCACCGAACACGTGGCACTGGAAATCAGTTTTCCAGGCCGTGACCGCACCATTGAACTCAGTGTCACTACCAGTCGTATTCATAACACGCATGGTGAAATGATAGGTGCTTTGGTGATTTTCTCTGATTTAACTGCCCGAAAAGAAACCCAACGCCGCATGGCGCAAGCTGAACGCCTCGCCACCCTGGGTGAACTGATGGCAGGCGTGGCGCATGAAGTACGTAATCCGCTGACGGCTATCCGTGGTTATGTGCAGATCCTACGCCAACAAACCAGTGACCTAATACATCAGGAATATCTGTCCGTTGTGCTCAAAGAAATCGACTCAATTAACAAAGTCATTCAGCAATTGCTCGATTTTTCACGCCCACGCCACAGTCAATGGCAACAAGTCAGCCTTAATGCATTGATTGAAGAAACTCTGGTACTGGTACAAACCGCCGGAGTACAAGCGCGGGTCGACTTCATAAGCGAACTGGATGATGAATTAAGCCCGATTAGCGCCGATCGTGAACTGCTCAAACAGGTACTACTGAATATCCTGATCAATGCCGTCCAGGCTATCAGTGCACGAGGGAAAATTCGCATTCGAACCTGGCAGTACAGTGACTCACAACAGGCCATTTCGATAGAAGACAACGGCTGTGGCATTGATCTCTCGCTGCAAAAAAAGATCTTCGATCCCTTTTTCACCACCAAAGCCTCAGGAACAGGGCTTGGTCTGGCGTTAAGTCAGCGCATCATTAACGCCCATCAGGGGGATATTCGCGTGGCCAGTTTGCCGGGCTGCGGCGCAACCTTCACCCTTATTTTACCGATCAACCCGCAGGGAAATCAGACCGTATGACCGCTATTAATCGCATCCTTATTGTTGATGATGAAGATAATGTTCGCCGTATGCTAAGCACCGCTTTTGCACTACAAGGATACGAAACACATTGTGCGAACAACGGACGCACAGCATTACAACTGTTTGCCGATATTCACCCTGACGTGGTGCTGATGGATATCCGCATGCCAGAGATGGACGGCATCAAGGCACTAAAGGAGATGCGCAGCCGTGAAACCCGAACCCCCGTTATTCTGATGACGGCCTATGCTGAAGTGGAAACCGCCGTCGAAGCACTACGTTGCGGTGCCTTCGACTATGTTATCAAACCGTTTGATCTCGATGAGTTGAATTTAATCGTTCAGCGAGCTTTACAACTCCAGTCAATGAAAAAAGAGATCCGCCATCTGCACCAGGCACTGAGCACTAGTTGGCAATGGGGGCACATTCTCACCAACAGCCCGGCGATGATGGACATCTGCAAAGACACCGCCAAAATTGCCCTTTCTCAGGCCAGCGTCTTGATTAGCGGTGAAAGTGGCACCGGAAAAGAATTGATTGCCAGAGCGATTCACTACAATTCGCGGCGGGCAAAGGGGCCATTTATTAAAGTCAACTGCGCGGCGCTACCGGAATCGTTGCTCGAAAGTGAACTGTTTGGTCATGAAAAAGGCGCATTTACTGGTGCACAATCCTTGCGTCAGGGATTATTTGAACGCGCCAACGAAGGTACTCTGCTCCTCGACGAAATTGGCGAAATGCCGCTGGTACTGCAAGCCAAATTACTACGCATTCTTCAGGAACGGGAATTTGAACGGATAGGCGGCCATCAAACCATAAAAGTTGATATCCGCATCATTGCTGCCACCAACCGCGACTTGCAGGCAATGGTTAAAGAAGGCACTTTCCGTGAAGATCTCTTTTATCGCCTTAACGTTATTCATTTAATACTGCCACCTCTGCGCGATCGTCGGGAAGATATCTCCCTGTTAGCTAATCACTTTTTGCAAAAATTCAGTAGTGAGAATCAGCGCGATATTATCGATATCGATCCGATGGCAATGTCACTGCTTACAGCCTGGTCATGGCCGGGAAATATTCGTGAGCTTTCCAACGTCATTGAACGCGCCGTCGTGATGAATTCAGGCCCGATCATTTTTTCTGAGGATCTTCCGCCGCAGATTCGTCAGCCTGTCTGTAGCGCTGGTGAGGCCAAAACAGCCCCTGCCGGTGAGCGTAATTTAAAAGAGGAAATTAAACGCGTCGAAAAACGCATCATTATGGAAGTTCTGGAACAACAGGACGGCAACCGAACCCGCACGGCTTTAATGCTGGGCATCAGTCGCCGTGCATTGATGTATAAACTTCAGGAATACGGTATCGAACCGGCGGATGTATAACACCAAAACTTGCTATGCAGGAATTTGCACAGTGCGCAAATTTCTGCATAGCCGAACATTCACCTTCGTCATCCCCTTCTAATTTACCCTTTATTATTCAACCAGTTAAAAAACAACAGCAAATATTCTCATTCTGGCACTCCCCTTGCTATTCCCTGACTGTACCCACAACGGTGTATGCAAGAGGGATAAATAATGAAAACAAAATTGATGACATTACAAGACGCCTCCGGTTTCTTTCGTGACGGCATGACCATCATGGTGGGCGGATTTATGGGGATTGGCACTCCATCCCGCCTGGTTGAAGCATTACTGGAATCAGGCGTTCGCGACCTGACATTGATAGCCAATGATACCGCGTTTGTTGATACCGGCATCGGCCCGCTCATCGTCAATGGTCGTGTCCGCAAAGTGATTGCTTCACATATCGGCACCAACCCGGAAACAGGTCGGCGCATGATATCTGGTGAAATGGACGTCGTTCTGGTGCCACAAGGTACGCTAATCGAGCAAATTCGCTGTGGTGGTGCCGGACTTGGTGGCTTTCTCACTCCAACCGGTGTCGGAACCGTCGTAGAGGAAGGCAAACAGACGCTGACACTCGACGGCAAAACCTGGTTACTTGAGCGTCCACTGCGCGCCGACCTGGCGCTAATTCGCGCTCATCGTTGCGACACACTTGGCAACCTGACCTATCAACTTAGCGCCCGCAACTTTAACCCCCTGATTGCCCTTGCGGCTGATATCACGCTGGTAGAGCCAGATGAACTGGTCGAAACCGGAGAGTTGCAACCTGACCATATTGTCACCCCTGGTGCCGTTATCGACCACATCATCGTTTCACAGGAGAGCAAATAATGGATGCGAAACAACGTATTGCGCGCCGTGTGGCGCAAGAGCTTCGTGATGGTGACATCGTGAATCTGGGCATTGGTCTGCCGACGATGGTCGCCAACTATTTGCCAGAAGGCATTCATATCACTCTGCAATCGGAAAACGGTTTTTTGGGGCTAGGCCCGGTGACAACGGCACATCCTGATCTGGTGAACGCTGGCGGACAACCATGCGGTGTTTTGCCTGGAGCAGCCATGTTTGACAGCGCCATGTCATTTGCACTGATCCGCGGCGGCCATATTGATGCCTGCGTGCTCGGTGGTTTACAGGTAGACGAAGAAGCCAACCTCGCGAACTGGGTAGTGCCTGGGAAAATGGTGCCCGGTATGGGTGGAGCGATGGATCTGGTGACCGGGTCGCGCAAAGTGATCATTGCCATGGAACATTGCGCCAAAGATGGTTCACCAAAAATCTTGCGCCGCTGCACCATGCCGCTCACTGCGCAACACGCGGTGCATATGCTGGTAACAGAACTGGCAGTCTTTCGTTTCGTTGACGGCAAAATGTGGCTCACCGAAATTGCCGACGGATGTGATTTAGCCACCGTGCGTGCCAAAACCGAAGCTCATTTTGAAGTAGCCACCGATCTGAATACGCAACGGGGTGATTTATGATTGGTCGCATCTCGCGTTTTATGACGCGTTTTGTCAGCCGGTGGCTTCCCGATCCCCTGATCTTTGCCATGTTGCTGACGTTGCTAACATTCGTGATCGCGCTTTGGTTAACACCACAAACGCCGATCAACATGGTGAAAATGTGGGGTGACGGTTTCTGGAACTTGCTGGCGTTCGGTATGCAGATGGCGCTTATCATCGTTACCGGTCATGCCCTTGCCAGCTCCGCTCCGGTGAAAAGCTTGCTGCGTACTGCCGCCTCCGCTGCAAAGACGCCCGTACAGGGCGTCATGCTGGTCACTTTCTTTGGCTCAGTCGCTTGTGTCATCAACTGGGGATTTGGTCTGGTTGTTGGCGCAATGTTCGCCCGTGAAGTCGCCCGGCGAGTACCCGGTTCTGATTATCCGTTGCTCATTGCCTGCGCCTACATTGGTTTTCTCACCTGGGGCGGCGGCTTCTCTGGCTCAATGCCTCTGTTGGCTGCCACACCGGGCAACCCGGTTGAGCATATCGCCGGGCTTATCCCGGTGGGCGATACTCTGTTCAGTGGTTTTAACATTTTCATCACTGTGGCATTGATTGTGGTGATGCCGTTTATCACCCGCATGATGATGCCAAAACCGTCAGACGTGGTGAGTATCGATCCGAAACTACTCCAGGAAGAGGCTGATTTTCAGAAGCAGCTACCGAAAGATGCCCCACCATCCGAGCGACTGGAGGAAAGTCGCATCCTGACGTTGATCATTGGTGCACTCGGTATCGCTTACCTGGCGATGTACTTCATCGAACATGGTTTCAACATCACCATAAATACCGTCAATCTGATGTTTATGATTGCGGGCCTGCTACTGCATAAAACACCAATGGCTTATATGCGTGCTATCAGTGCGGCAGCACGCAGTACCGCCGGTATTCTGGTGCAATTCCCCTTCTACGCCGGGATCCAGTTAATGATGGAACACTCAGGCCTCGGCGGACTCATTACCGAATTTTTCATCAATGTCGCAAATAAGGACACCTTCCCGGTAATGACCTTCTTTAGCTCTGCGCTGATCAACTTCGCCGTACCTTCTGGCGGTGGTCACTGGGTTATTCAGGGGCCATTTGTGATACCCGCAGCCCAGGCACTGGGCGCAGATCTGGGTAAATCCGTAATGGCGATCGCCTACGGCGAGCAATGGATGAACATGGCCCAACCGTTCTGGGCGCTGCCAGCACTGGCAATCGCCGGACTCGGTGTCCGCGACATCATGGGCTATTGCATCACTGCCCTGCTCTTCTCCGGCGTCATTTTCGTCATTGGTTTAACGCTGTTCTGACGGCAACTCTACAGACAGAAGGAATATAAAATGAAAAATTGTGTCATCGTCAGTGCGGTACGTACTGCCATCGGTAGTTTTAACGGTTCACTCGCCTCCACCAGCGCTATCGATCTAGGGGCAACGGTGATCCAGGCCGCCATTGAACGCGCAAAAATTGACTCACAACACGTAGATGAAGTGATTATGGGTAACGTCCTGCAGGCGGGTTTAGGGCAAAACCCGGCGCGTCAGGCATTGCTTAAAAGCGGGCTGGCAGAAACGGTGTGCGGATTTACGATCAACAAAGTGTGTGGCTCGGGTCTGAAAAGCGTGGCGCTTGCCGCCCAGGCGATTCAGGCCGGTCAGGCGCAGAGCATCGTCGCGGGTGGAATGGAGAACATGAGTTTAGCGCCCTACTTACTCGATGCAAAAGCACGCTCAGGTTATCGTCTGGGAGACGGACAGGTTTATGACGTAATCCTGCGCGATGGTCTGATGTGCGCCACCCACGGTTATCATATGGGGATTACCGCCGAAAACGTGGCCAAACAGTACGGAATTACCCGTGAAATGCAGGATGAACTGGCACTAAATTCACAGCGTAAAGCGGCAGCGGCAATTGAATCTGGTGCTTTTACAGCCGAAATTGTCCCGGTAAATGTCGTCACACGGAAGAAAACCATCGTCTTCGATCGCGATGAATTCCCGAAAGCAGATTCTACTGCAGAAGCTCTGGCTGCATTGCGCCCGGCCTTCGACAAAGCCGGAACGGTCACTGCCGGGAATGCTTCAGGCATTAACGACGGTGCTGCCGCACTGGTGATTATGGAAGAATCGGCGGCGCTGGCGGCAGGCCTTAAACCACTGGCTCGCATTAAAAGCTATGCCAGCGGCGGCGTGGCTCCCGCGTTGATGGGAATGGGGCCAGTACCTGCCACACAAAAAGCGTTACAACTGGCAGGGCTGCAACTGGCAGATATTGATCTTATCGAAGCCAATGAAGCGTTTGCTGCGCAGTTCCTTGCCGTAGGGAAAACCCTGGGCTTTGATCCTGAGAAAGTGAATGTTAACGGCGGGGCTATCGCGCTCGGGCATCCTATCGGTGCCAGCGGTGCACGTATTCTGGTCACTCTGTTACATGCAATGCAGGCACGCGATAAAACGCTGGGGCTGGCAACGCTATGTATTGGTGGTGGTCAGGGAATTGCGATGGTGATTGAACGGTTGAATTAATAAACAAAAACGCCCGATAGCGAAAGTCATCGGGCGTTTTCTTAAACAACGACAGTGAAGGTAACCTCATTAATTACCAGTCAAAACTTTTCACCAGCGTCAGTTCACCAGCATTACGCATCGGGACAACAAAAGTTTCCTGTTTTTCATTGACCGAGCCTTCATCAGTGATGAGCGTCAGTTGAGCAGTCGTCAATTCCGTTTCGCTGCGTCCGCCATAGTAGTTGATATACACCTGATAGCGCCCGTGAATCGGCGCAGGCATAGCGAAAATCTCTGGTCCGTAACCTGTCGTGACATCCATATCCAGTGCGCCACTATTTTTCAGCGCTGTATTACCGTACCAGGCGTGTTCACCATCCGGCGTGACGACATGGAGATCGAGATCGGTATTATCCGTATCCCATGAAAGAACTAACCGTAAACGCGCGCGAATTGCACCAGCCCCCGGTGTAGAGTAAAACTGCATTTTTTGTCGGCTTTGCCCATCGGGGCTGATGACCTGCACACTGTTGCTGCCTTCGGTAAAAATATAAGGGCGCGCAAATGAACCATCAGATTCAATTCTCTGCGGCATACTGGCACCGTTGACCACCAATCGCCCCTGCTGGGTTTTGCCCGCCGCAGCATAATTTTTTATTTTGCCGCGGATCTGCGCAGAGATATTTTGATCATCAGCCATATTGACGGACGACGCGGGGTAATTGATCGATTGTGAAAAACTGGCATCTTCACCCTCTGCCGGATGCCAGCCAGAAAGCGGTGCATCAATTTCGACTTCCTGCACTCCTTCGCTGTGGGCAACAGGCGAAAGTGCCACCAGTAACAACGGAAGAAATATCTTTCGCATAGCATTAGTCCATTAATAATTGTCGGGTCAGCGCTTCGATATAGTTCTCATCCAGCCCGGTGGGGTATCCATCAAAGGCAAGATGCAGGTACTCATGAGTTAAATCCAGTCGATCCTGAAGTGTAAAAAAATTACGAATAAATAGCCTTTTTTGCTGCCGATCGGTATAGGGGAACCCCGAGACTAAACGGCACACCGCGAATACGTCTGGCTCGTTGTACCCCGTCTCGTCTTGTAACGCGCGCCGCCACTGTGGCATTTTTTCCACCAGCCAGGCTTTCGCTTTCGGTAATAACTGGCAAGTAGAGCGTGGTGCTCCCCAGCGGCTAAGGCTGTTGTCGGGATAAGCAAAGGCGAGTATCTGGTCGTAACGCTCTCCCTGCCCCGCCTGGACGGTGGCTTGCCGCCAGGACAGCGTTCCTTCAGCAGCGCGACTGCCATGATAATGAACCGGATCGCCCGCATAGATGAGATCCTGCGTCCAGGCGGTCATCGTCCGCGCGCCCGTGGTGGCTGGCGAAGCAGAAACGCGCTGAGTGGCGCTGCTGTCCGGGATTGTCAGGCAATCGCCTTCCCGATCGGCGTTTTGCTGTAAAAATGTGCGAATCGCCACGGTCATGGCTTTCGCTGCCTCAGGGGGCGTACTTTTCGCCTCGCGATCCAGCACTCTGGCAACGTACTCTTCACGATCGAGATGCGACTGCAATTTCAGTTTGCCATTTTCCGTAAGTAAGGTCGTCTCACCGTGGCTGACCAACGTAATATGGTTACCATTGGCAAACGTCACTCGATAGCGCCCATTGAGCACGCCGGGTTTTACTGCCGTCGTACTCTTTTCCGCAGTGATTTTTTTCACCGGATAACGAGCAAACAGATCCACCAGTACACATTGCCCACTGGCAACTTGCGTCGGTACAGGCAAAACCTGATTAAGAATCGTCGCGTAACGGGTCAATACCGTTTTGCTGGTGCCGCTGCCTGTAACCCATAGCGGCGTACCATCAGTTAACCAACCAGCAAAACCGCCCTGACGGATTTCCTGTTTATCATCGGCAAACCAGCTCCAGGTTTTCACTCGTACCCGACTACCGAGCATGGACGCTACGCCAATTTTCGAATCGTCCAGCACCACGTCCAGTAATATTTTCTGGGCTTTGTTTTGCGCAGGTAACGTCGCCAGTGAATCAAGCAACGATTTAACGGTTACCGACGTTTCGGGTTTCAGCGTAGAAAGCGATGCTAACCAGGTTGGTGCCTGGCGCTGTTGCCAGTATTGCCCCCACGCATCCGCACCGATGTGCAACCGCTGCGGCGAAAAGTAGAGACCACAGGAACGCACCAACGCCGTTTCGCGCGTAATGCTCTCCCCCGCCTGACAGCAATAGACTTCTTCCGGAGAGTTACCGCGACACTGGTAGGGCTGCTCCGGCTGATGAGTATCCTCAAGCCAGGCATAAACATACAGCTTCCATAAGCTCCCTAACGGCGTAGTGAGCGTGTCAGGTAGCGTAGAGACGTTTGTCACGCCCGATGGCGTCAACTGATACAGTTGATCATGCTGCGCCCCCCGCAGTGTCAGTTGTAACGGCGTCTCCTCCGCAAACGTTGACAGCGTAACCAGCGTCAATAGCCAGACGATTCTGCGCCAGTTCACTTATTTCACCTGCATCCCGCGCCATTCGCTACCTGCCGCAACGCTTTGCTGCGCAGGCGCATAGGAACGCACATAACGAACGGGCGGTAGAACGAATTGCCCTTTTTGCGAGAAGCGCAGCAGATGGTGGAAAGTGACCGTTCCTGCAAATTCTTTCACCGGCACCATATAAGCCAACTCGCTCATTTCATTACGCGCTTTTTCCAGCAACTGCCCCTGCTGTTTCGCGGTGTTGGGCTTGTTGACTGAGATGCCCCACGTTGTCCGTTCAACATCAGCTCCCGGCGGTAGCGGTACTTCCACCTGACCGTAGCGCAGCGGCGCATCCTGCTCACTGGTGAGAGTGATTTCATCGAGATACAGCGCATCGCTGTCAATCTCACTACTGGTAACCGGCTGCAGAGTAAAGCTCATCTCTTCATCCCCCGGGATCAGCCGATACAACTGGCGTTCAACGGTCACCGGAATGTTACTTTGTTGAGCAGTTTTTGCCGGTTCACGCCAACGGACCTGCACGTTTTGCGACGATAATTCGTCACCAAAAGAGAGAATGTCTGGCACCCCCTGACCAACCCAACGCCAGTATTCGCCCCCGCCAGTCGCCTTTTGTTTAGCCCATGCGCCCGCAGGTGCGGGTAACACTACGGGAGGCATCGCTGCCATATATTTCGCCAGCCAGTTCATGGCCAGTGCACGTTCGATACTGGATTGCTGGGCGGTTAAACCACTTAAAATGGCCGCAGCCTGGGTGGAGTCGCCACCGCTATTAAGCAACACAACCGTGTGCGCCAGCGGTTGGTTGCTGTTTGCCGCTTTATCCCACGCATACTGCTGGACCTGTGGCATGACAGTGGACTTCAACTGTGCTTTTTTCAGTAACGTCATGGTTAAAACGTTTGCCACCGCATCCGCCAGCGGAGACTCTGGCGCATCGAGGATCAGGCTATCATTGATATCACGAGTGTCTTCCTCTGAGAGCGCTTTGATTTCTTTCCGGGAAACCGCTTCATCCAGCCCTTTCAGCAACGTTTTGCACGGCAGATTCATCTCCTGCGCCCACGCCAGCACCAGCGCCCGATGCAGTAACGGCATGTTATCCGCCTGCTCTGCGTAGCTGTCGAGCATATGCTGCCAGTATTCAGGTTGTTGCGTTACGCCAAGCGCCTGACTGGCCTGCCAGTCGGCATACCATGCCCATGCTGTCAGGAAGGCATCGCCATTGCCATCTTCACCCCACCAGGTAAAGCGCGCGCCTGGCCCCGCCAGTTGCATCAGCCGCAAACGGTTATCCTGAATCATCTGACGAATGTCGTTGGCGGCAGCACTCTGATGATCGGCAAGCGCACGCCAGGCAAGGCTTAGGGGGAGCAGACGGCTACCGGTGTTGATTACGCCCCCCCAGGGTTCATCGACTAACGCGTCGAGGTTATTACGGAAAATCTCCTGCGGCGTTTCGCTGCTTTGTAGTCGGATGTTACTCGCCAGCTCTGGCAACATCAGCGTGTTATCGCCACCGCCGAGCATGACGTTTTTCTGCTGTTCAACGGACCAGGTGTTATCAACAAAAGACAGTTTTGTGCTAATGCTGTCCTGCACTTGCCCATTTTGTTGCAATTCTGCGCTTAGCAAACCAGATTGCTGAATGTCCTGCGTCAGCAAAATATAGTTAGCCCCTTTATGCAACGTCAGCGTCTGGCGCATTTCAACACCCGCAAATTTACTTACCAGCTCTACCGGTTCGTTATCCTGCTGACTGAAAATAAACAGCCCTGCCGCCGGTTTGTCGCCCAGGCGATACACCGTTGGCATACTCCACTTCATGTAGAGATTTTTTTCCGAGCGCAAATAAGCACGCCCCTGCCCGACCAGCCCGTCGCCGTTCATCCCACGTGCGGTAATGCGCCAACGGGTTAACGAATCCGGCATCAGGAACGTGAAATATGCTTTGCCTTGTTTGTCCGTTGTTAGCGATGGCATCCATGCCGCGGTATCAACCTCTTCGCGCCGTGGGCGTTCCAGCATTTTCACTCGCCGCTCGCTGCGGTTTGTTGCTCCTGGCGCAACCGGCTCGCTGGAGAGTGCCTGGTCGTAGCTGATAAATGACAGGCTGGAACTGGTACGCACATTGTTACGCCCCAGCGGATAGAAAAATTTGCCGATATTTGGCGCAATCTCCGGTTGCAGCGCGTAGATCATTTCATCGACCACGCCAACCGTTAGTTGTGCAGAAACAGGTTTGCCCTTCAGCAATGAGGTTAATTCCACATTTACCAGTTCGCCTGGCTGGTAATGGGTTTTGCCCGTTTTCACCCGAATATCTAACTGGGGAACGGCGACTTTGATCCCGGCATTCTGAAAACTGTACTGCCCGTTACGGGTATACAGCACCGAAAAGGTGATGTTAGGCGCAAAGGTATTACTCACCGGAACGCGGGCTTCATACTGGGTATCGTTTAAACGTTGCAGTGTTAGCCAGCTTGCTGGTTGCGATAACAGCGACCGCTGTTCAACGCGATCACGCTCCAGCGTCAGCAACGCTTCATCAATCGGTTCCGGGAAAGTGATCAGCATCTTCGCGGTTTCGCCGGGCTGGTAGAGCGTTTTATCCGCCACAATATCTACCGTACCGGTATGCGCCATGCTGCCCTTACCGCTGACCGCATGGCTTAACCCGGCGAGGATCAGGCCGTCTTTATCACGCAAAGTCAGATTGTAGTTGCCGGGTTTATCGAAATTAACGGTGAAGGATTTACCGCCAGACGCCAGGTCACCGCTGTAGCTTGTGCGGTCTTCCAGACGCAACCACTCGTACTTAACGGGAACCTGTTTTGAAGCCTCCAGCGCGGCATAACGGAACACCACCGGCTCGCCACTTTTGCTGTATTGTGCGGCGGTGCTTAGAGTGTAATGTGCAAGACCGCGTTCAATGAGGATCTCTTTGGTGGTGGTAACACGATACGCCGCGCCGTCGCTGGCGGAGACAGTTAATAAATAACGGCTCGGTTTATCGGCAGCGGGAAGATTTAACGCCACATGACCGCTATCGTCTGAAACCGTTTCGCTGCCTTCAAGCGACACCGGGAAACGCCCGGCATAACGCAAATCGTTGCCAACCATCGACAATTGTTGGGCGCGCAAACTTAACTGCACCCGAGCATTTTTTACTGGCTCACCATCCGGGTAGAGCAGTTGTAGTTTACCGCTGACCGCTTCGTCAGTTTTGAAATCTTTTTTGTCGAGGGCTAAGCCAATCTCAAAATGCGGTTTGATGTAGTTTGCCACGCGAAAACTGCTGCTATAGACCTGGTTGCGGTAAGCCAGGCGTAACTCATAACCTCCGGCAACGGCATTTTCTGGCAGGCGGAAACTCCCCTGCCCGCCATTACGCGCATCAAGCGCGACATTGACGGTTTGCAACAGACTACCGTTGGCATCCAGCACCGAGAGTTTCGCCGGAGCACTTACGATAGGGGATGAATGCAGCGGGCCGTGAAACTCGCGCCCCATCACTTTGACATCAACACGGTCGCCTGCGCGGTATAGCGGGCGGTCGGTAAAGATATACAAACGGGTGTTATAGGTTTCGCTTTCGTAGAAGAAATTCTCGGATACAAAAACGCCGCCTTCAGCATCTTTACCAAGAATGTATGAACGTTCAGGCGATATATGTTGTAACTGCAAGGCACCGCTGTCATCAGTAACGCCGCGAGTCATCACGCCAAAACCGTCAGTCCACAGGATCTCGGAGCCAGGCTTCGCTTCACCCTGCTTTTTGCCAGCGGTCCACACCAGAAGTTCGTTACCCGACACTTTGCTGAGCGCCACGGTATCGGAAACAAATACCACTGTTGTCGCCCGATAACTGCCTACCATCGCCTCGACGAGGTACAGTCCAGGCTCTTGTTTGCCGAGAGGAATATAGACATTGCCCGGCTGCGGCGAGATGAAATTACTGGATGCACCGTCCAGTTTTACGCCTTGTTGTGGCTCGACTGGTTTTGCCTGCCATAGTGGGTAACGAAACTGCTCCACCAGCGGGTATTTCTTCAGCGGTGAAAACGGGTTGTTTTGTACATAACGGGAAGGTTTGATGATGGCATTGCCAAGCTGCAATTCCGGTAATGCCTGAGTTACATTCTGCCGCGACTGAGAAGAGAAAGAACGCTGCATCACGCGGCGAGATTTGCCGTACCAGTTATCCCACAGCCAGGTCAGCGTATTGTTCAGACCGTCGCCCAGATATTGCGGCTGTACCACAATGCGATGCAGGTTTTTCTGCTGACGCAGGAACGCTATTGGGTCAGGAATACGATACAGGCGAACATCCACGCCGCCGTATTCTTCCATCTGATAACGCCGATAATCACGCCCCGGAGCTTCCAGCCGCACTTTAGCCTCTTCATTGCTGCTAAAACTGCTGTCAGCGAGCAAAAAGAATGTTCCCCCGGCAGGTGGCGCATAATTGCTGGAAGGGAGTGAGTCATCAGCGTTAACAAGCCCCGTCCCTGCGAGAGACAAGCACAGACAGGCCGCTATCGCGCCAGAAAATTTAAACGATAAATGCCAATAAAATTGGGATTGGAATCGTTGGGTATCCATCGGGTGTCCTTCCATGTCATAAGTTGTTGCAGACTGACTGCGCGCATTCCGTTGTCAGTTTTCGTAGCGCTTCCGGTGTGGTAGATGACGTAACGCCCCATCCAGACCATTAAATGCTGGGCATCGCCCTGATCGAAAAAAATCATATCGCCAGGCTGCGCCTGGTTTATGTCCAGGCCAATAAAATGGCTGTTGTACTGAATCAAATTAATCGCTGTCACATAGGGGCCGGTTTTGTCGTTCCCCTGATTCCAGTTTTGTGCCAGTTGCCGCTGTTCAGGTGTTAGCGTCATCTCTGGCGGCAAATACTGACTTGCTATACCGTTACTTTTTAGCCATTTGCTGTCGTGAACTTTCAGTGCCTCGTTCGCCGCAAAGCGCACCAGTCCCGCACAATCCTGCTGATACCAACGCGGACTTGGCCCCTGACGTAGTTGTTCTTGTGCAATGCGCACAAACCAGGTGCGAAATAGCCCCGATTGTTCGACATTCAGTCTTTCGCTATGGGCAACAAAACAACACAGCCAACAGATCAGCGCCAGCAACCCGTGTCTCATAGTGGCTGCCAGGTAATGGGTATCCACTGCCAGGCGGCACCGGGTTCCATCTGAGCCAGCTTTATGACATAGCGAGGTTGTTGAGATAAAGCGTCCAGCTTCGGCATTAATAAAGTTTGCGCGGCATTATAAAAAACCGGTTCGAGGTTCTTCGGCAGACTGGTCAGCGTTTCGTTGCGCAACAATTTCGCCACGCCTTGCGGATTCACATAAACCGGAACCACACCACCGACCGGAATTACATCCACCATTGCCGGTCGCGTTTTATTCAGTGTTTGCAATGCGTTATTAACCAGCGTGTCATCCAGGGAGAAAAGCAACGTTTTATTTTGCATCGCCAGCGACACACGGAAAAAGGACGCTGACATAAGTTGTTCAGGTTGTGCTGCCTGTGCGGCTGGGTACTGGCCGTAACGAGAACTGACTTCCCGACGCCATATTCTGGCCTCTCCTTGTTGTGTTTCCGTCACCGGCAGTACACCTTCCGGCGCTTTGCTTTCGTGCGCGCCGATATTTTGGCTAAACAGTTTCCCTGGTAGTTGCGCCTGTTCGGCTGTGCCATCAAACTGACCAACAAATAACGGTGTTTGCAGTTTTGAGTCTTCATACCAACACAGTCCGGCAGCACCATCTAACGCCCCGTTCAACTTGTCGTTTTCCTGGCTGATGTGCGAAAGCATCTCTTCGGCAATACCGTGCGAATACGGCACAGCTACGCAGAAGCTGGCACCAGCAGGCATACTGTTCCATACCGGAGTGAAATCGAAACTGGCATCTACACTGGCGGATCCATCATTTAATGCCAGAAAGCTGTGCCAGCCGTCGTTGTTCATTTCGAAGCGCACACCGGCAAAAGATGGGATAAGTCGCTGGTAGCCAAAGCCCAGCAAATTTGCGCTAACCACGATACGCTGACGTACTGGTGTTTTTCCGGCAGTACGCTCTTCCAGGCCAAAGCGGGTTTCCCAGCGTTTTTTGCCGCTCAACAAATCACTCGCGATCGCCGTCGCTTCGCTATCCTGCTGGTCGTCTTTAAACAGCATATCCGTACTGGAGAAAACCAGCATTTTGTCCTGATAAGTCGTGAACATCAGTGTGTTATTGCTGTTATAGCGCAACTGATAAACAGGAATAGTTTCATTATTTATCTTGATGCTGCTGATTTCCGTCTTGCTTAACTGGCTGTCGCTGGTGGCAGCAAACAGTAACGGTTCCAGTAATTTACTTAAGCCACTGCGCTGAATCAGCACCATATAATGTGAAAGATGTCCCTGTTTATCGTGCCACAGCGCCGCCTGCGCAGGCTGGTCTAACAACGAGGAAAATAACTTATCTTTCAGCGTGAGATCGTGTTCATAGACAATGCGGCGAATGCTGCCTTCAATGCCCAGACGGTCGGTATGGTTCTGATAATAAAAAACAAAATCTTCGCTTAAAACATCATGGAGAAAAGGAATTGTGAGGAGATCTTTGGGGAGCTGGCTTAGAGAGTCGCTGTCGAGAAAGAGGTCCGGCTCATTGAGATCGATTTGCAGATTGTTGTGCACCACCAGTGGTGACAAGGTTTTTTCTGCTCCACTGCCAGTGTATTGCAATGCCCAGACGCCTGCGGAAAGCAGTGCTATTGCCCCAAAACCTACAAGGCCATAAAACCGCCAGCCTTTCGCCTTTTTTTCACCACTCATTGCCACATTCCTTGTGTAAAACCAGCCATTTTTTATGGGCGATGTAAAACTTTATCGCGCCCTAATACGACAAAAGCCCAGACTTTGCAGTCTGGACTTTTCAATTCAAAAAAGGGAAACAGCTCCCTTTTGGCATGAAGCGATGAAATTATTCTTCTTCTGGTTCGTCGTCAACGTCCACTTCCGGAGCGATTTCATCGTCCCCTTCCGCAGCACTGCCGTCGATAGCATCCAGCTCTTCGTCGTCAACTGGCTCTGCGACACGTTGCAGCCCCACCACGTTTTCATCTTCCGCTGTACGGATGAGGATAACGCCCTGAGTGTTACGACCAACCACACTGATTTCCGAAACACGTGTACGCACCAGCGTACCGGCATCAGTGATCATCATGATCTGGTCGCAGTCATCTACCTGCACCGCCCCAACCACTAACCCGTTACGTTCAGTGACTTTGATGGAGATAACCCCTTTCGTCGCACGCGACTTGGTTGGGTATTCCGCCACCGCGGTACGCTTACCGTAACCGTTTTGCGTTGCGGTAAGGATTGCACCATCACCACGTGGAACGATCAGAGATACGACTTTATCACCTTCGCCTAAACGGATACCGCGAACACCAGTGGTGTTGCAGCCCATCGCGCGAACAGAAGATTCTTTAAAGCGCACCACTTTACCTTCAGCGGAGAACAACATCACTTCGTCTTCGCCGCTGGTCAGGTCAACGCCAATCAGTTCATCGCCTTCAACCAGTTTGATTGCCACTTTACCAGCGGTACGCAAGCGGTTGAATTCGGTGAGGACGGTTTTCTTCACAGTGCCGTTAGCTGTCGCCATGAAGACTTTCACGCCTTCTTCAAACTCGGTCACCGGCAGAATGGCGGTGATACGTTCGTCCTGTTCCAGCGGCAACAGGTTAACGATCGGACGACCACGCGCACCACGAGAGGCTTCAGGCAACTGATAAACCTTCATCGAATAAACGCGACCACGACTGGAGAAGCACAGAATATGATCGTGGGTGTTCGCCACCAGCAACCGGTCGATAAAGTCTTCTTCTTTTATACGTGCGGCAGATTTACCTTTCCCGCCACGACGCTGCGCTTCGTATTCCGAAAGCGGCTGATACTTCACGTAGCCCTGGTGAGAAAGCGTTACGACCACATCTTCCTGGGTGATCAGATCTTCCAGGTTGATATCAGCGCTGTTAGCCGTGATTTCAGTACGACGTTTGTCACCAAACTGTTCACGAACCAGTTCCAGTTCTTCACGGATCACTTCCATAAGGCGATCGGCACTGCCAAGAATACGCAGCAGTTCAGCAATCTGATCCAGCAGCTCTTTGTATTCGTCGAGCAGTTTTTCGTGCTCAAGGCCGGTCAGTTTCTGCAGACGCAGATCCAGAATCGCCTGAGCTTGCTGTTCGGTCAGGTAGTACAGACCGTCACGCACGCCAAACTGTGGCTCCAGCCATTCCGGACGCGCAGCATCGTCGCCCGCACGTTCCAGCATCGCGGCAACGTTGCCCAACTGCCACGGATTGGCAACCAGCGCAGTTTTCGCTTCTGCCGGGGTCGGCGCATGACGGATCAGCTCGATGATCGGATCGATGTTCGCCAGCGCCACGGCTAATGCTTCAAGGATATGAGCACGGTCGCGCGCTTTACGCAGTTCGAAGATGGTACGACGCGTCACCACTTCGCGGCGGTGACGGACAAACGCTGCGATAATGTCTTTCAGGTTCATGATCTTCGGCTGACCATGATGCAATGCCACCATGTTAATACCGAAAGAAACCTGCAACTGGGTCTGGGAGTAGAGGTTGTTGAGCACCACTTCACCGACCGCATCGCGTTTAACTTCAATCACAATGCGCATACCGTCTTTGTCAGACTCGTCACGCAGCGCGCTGATGCCTTCCACGCGTTTTTCTTTTACCAGCTCCGCAATCTTCTCGATCAGGCGAGCTTTGTTCACCTGATACGGAATCTCGTGGACGATAATGGTTTCACGCCCGGTTTTGGCGTCAACTTCCACTTCGGCACGCGCGCGGATATACACCTTGCCGCGACCGGTACGGTAAGCTTCTTCAATGCCACGACGACCGTTGATGATTGCTGCCGTCGGGAAGTCTGGTCCCGGGATGTGTTCCATCAGCCCTTCAATGCTGATGTCTTCATCTTCGATATACGCCAGACAACCGTTGATCACTTCCGTCAGGTTGTGCGGCGGGATGTTGGTTGCCATACCTACGGCGATACCGGAAGAACCGTTCACCAGCAGGTTAGGAATTTTGGTTGGCATGACGTCCGGAATTTTTTCCGTGCCGTCATAGTTATCAACGAAATCGACCGTCTCTTTTTCGAGATCGGCCATCAGTTCATGGGCAATTTTCGCCAGACGGATTTCCGTATAACGCATTGCCGCCGCGGAGTCGCCGTCGATAGAACCGAAGTTGCCCTGACCGTCTACCAGCATGTAACGCAGCGAGAATGGCTGCGCCATACGGACGATCGTGTCATAGACCGCCGAGTCACCATGGGGATGGTATTTACCGATTACGTCACCAACGACACGGGCAGATTTTTTATAGGCTTTGTTCCAGTCATTGCCTAGTACGTTCATGGCGTAAAGTACGCGACGGTGTACCGGCTTCAGGCCATCTCGGACATCTGGCAGCGCACGGCCAACAATGACCGACATCGCATAATCCAGATAGGAGCTTTTCAGCTCTTCCTCAATGTTGACCGGTGTAATTTCTCTCGCAAGGTCGCTCATCTAACCGCTATCCCTCTACTGTATCCCGGATTCAAAGGTCGCAAATTATAACACAGCCGCGCAGATTGAGGTAAACCTATACGCTTTATTCACCTGCAATGCCTGATATACTCGCTTGTCTTGCCAATTACGGAGTAGAAGTGCCAATGAATGCCGAAAAATCGCCGGTAAACCATAACGTAGACCACGAAGAGATCGCTAAATTTGAAGCCGTCGCCTCCCGCTGGTGGGATCTGGAAGGCGAGTTCAAACCACTGCACCGCATTAACCCGCTGCGTCTGGGCTATATTGCCGAGCGTTCCGGCGGTTTATTTGGCAAAAAGGTGCTTGATGTCGGTTGTGGCGGCGGCATTCTGGCTGAGAGTATGGCGCGAGAAGGCGCGACAGTGACCGGTCTGGATATGGGCTTTGAGCCATTGCAGGTAGCAAAACTTCACGCACTGGAAAGCGGCATTCAGGTGGAGTACGTGCAGGAAACCGTTGAAGAGCACGCGGCAAAGCATGCCGGACAGTATGATGTGGTAACCTGCATGGAGATGCTGGAGCACGTTCCCGATCCGCAGTCAGTGGTCAGAGCCTGTGCGCAATTAGTAAAACCGGGCGGCGATGTCTTTTTCTCAACGCTTAACCGCAACGGCAAGTCGTGGCTGATGGCGGTAGTCGGCGCGGAATATATTTTGCGCATGGTGCCAAAAGGCACGCACGACGTGAAGAAGTTTATTAAACCGGCAGAACTGCTGGGTTGGGTGGATCAGACCAGTTTAAAAGAACGTCATATGACCGGGCTGCATTACAACCCGATCACTAACTCCTTTAAGCTCGGCCCCGGCGTTGATGTGAACTATATGCTGCATACGCAGAATAAGTGAGATTGTAAGCCGGATCGCACCGAATCCGGCAACGATGCCAATGCCTGATGCGACGCTTGCCGCGTCTTATCAGGCCTACAAACGCTCCAGTAGGCCGGATAAAGCATTTACTCCGCATCCGGCAACGATGCCGGGCGGGCAGTAATTACCATTTCACCGTCATCGACAAAAATCCTGCCGTCTGGGCAAAATCATCACTTCCCTTCTGCCACGCCACGCTGCCGCGCAGGGAAACTCGCTGGCTAATATTGCCTGTTATCCCCACTTTTATTTCACCACGCTGCTTCGCCACATCATCGCTAATATTGCTGCCATCTTCTTCAATTTCTGCCGAATGAGGATCGTGATAATAATTCAGATCCAACGTTGGCGTGACATGAACGACGGTATGCCATTCGCTGTGTAATCCCAACCGCATCTGAATATCATCACCCTGCGATTGGGACACCCGAGCACGGTTAGCGGCGGTGAAATCATTTTGCTTCACGCCCTGATAGACAACCTGCGCTTGCGGTTCAATTAATACGCCGCGCATCGGTAACCACTGATACCCCGCCTCCAGCGACGCAACGATCCCTGATGAACGATAATGGTCCACGCCATCGCCTTGCTCGCTGACATCGTTATTAAACCAGGCATATTGCAGCCAGCTATCAAGCCATGCCCCCTGCTTTTGACTGCCATGCTGAAACCAGCTTGATGTCAGACCAACGGCATAACCGCGGTTCTGGTTATCGGCACGGGTTGAGGTGATATTCGAGCGACTATATCCCTGGTTATTGCTGTAGCTTCCAACGCCCGCCAGTGTCCATTCGCCATCATCCCCCCAGTTTTCACTTAACAGGTTGCCACTAAGCTGTATCGTAGAAGTGTCTTCGTGCAGGGCCATTTGCCCCACGGCAGTGTAATGCTCGTGCCCACCCAAAATGCGTAAATGTAGCGATTGACTGTTGCCACCGGCATGGTCGCGTCTCTCCATCACAAATGCCTGGTTTACCGCTCGCAGGTTATTAAGATATCCCCCGGTTTTCGCATTCAACACAGGCTGGTAAACAGGCGTCGGGGTTGGTGCAGGATCAGGCGTGGGATCGGGAGTCGGTTCCGGCTCAGGTAGCGGCGTCGGAGTCTCTTTTTGCGAACGCAAATACCAGTCGCTGTTATCTTCCACCAACATATAGTCGTAAGCGCCCATATTGACGTAGCCGCTGCCCGCCAGACTAAACTGCGCATTGTTCTGAAATTGTGTGGGATCGGCATTGAAATCAACCACTTTAATACCTGTGGATGTCGGCTCGCCAATGCCAGTAATCGGGTTAATCACTACCGTGGTGTTACCGGAGGTATTGCCGTTAAGTACCAGCAGATCGCTTACAGAATCATTGCCGTCTAATTCACTATCGAGCAGCAACGTACCGCCGCCATTGTAATCGCCATTCACCGTCAGTGTGTCGCCAGCAGCACCATTTTGCAGACTCACCTCACCGGAAGTATTGGTCAGATCACCATTGACCGTCACGTCTGAAAGGTAAGTCAGGCTGTCAGTTTCAAGATTGGTATTAAGCTCACCGGTCAACACCGTACCATCGGAGACATTGACCAGAGTACCGCCACCGATAAACAGTGAGGCATCCAACGCGGCGGAAGTCTCCTGTCCGGTTAAACGTAAGACGGTGCCATCGCTGATATCGATAGTGCCGCTGGAAGTCGCATCAATAGACTGAATATCCTGATCCGCACCAGTCTCGAACGTAGCCCCATCACCGACCCACAACGACGAAACATAAGGAAAGATATCCGCAACATCACCTTTCAGCGTGCCTTCCTCCACTCGCACCGCCGACTGCGCCGTACCACTGGCGGTCAGTTCCAGGGTGCCTGCGCCTGTTTTCGTTAGTGTGCTGCCAGCATCCTGATCCTGCCCACTACTGTCGGCCATCAACGCCCCCCATTGCGTGTAGACCCCCGCATCAACTGCGACTTCACCATCAGCGCGCATTTCGATATTACGCCCATGCCCCGCCGTCGCTGAGCATGTGTCAACATCTGCAGTTATCTCCATTACACTATTTTGCTGGTTATCGGTAAAAATGACCTGACGGTTGTAATCCGTATCGCCAAGCTGTGAATTATCGCTAACGATCAGCGTTCCCGAAGCGATTTGCGTAGTGCCCAGATATGGATTGTCATTCGCCAGGCTTACCTGTCTATCACCTGCATCCACCACCACATAGACACCTTTTTTCCCGTCATCGCCAATATGCAGATCGTCGCCGCCATAGAGATCGGCAACGTCCTGACTGCCAATCACCGTGCCGCCACTGCCGCTAATTTCCAGACCATCGTTTTCTGCCGTACCACTCTGCCAGGTAGTAAAATCGGAAAGATCCAGCACACCATTGTTTAGCACGATTGACTGTGGATCGTTCTGCATCGCCGCCAGGTCATCAGCATTACCGGTTAAGGAGAGAATCGCCCCGTCTTCCACCACAATATCGCCGGTCAGTGCCATCGACTGCGCTCCCGTCAGAACATAACTACCGTTTTCAGCAATAGTCAGTTGCCCATCCCCCTGAACAGTCCCGGCAAAACCGCCCTGGTTGACAGTAACATTACCACCGGCGTCAATATTTAAAGTGCCATTCTGAAAACCCGTTAACGAATGTACAAATGTTTGCTGAGTCGTTCCAACGTTAAGCTCAGCCTGATTATCTGTCTGTCCGATACTGCCAACGCTCAGACCATAGCAATTTTGCGGATTGTTTTGGCACTGATTGTCACCAACATTCATCAGCGAATTATTCCGCCCCAACATGACTTCACCGTTTTTAATTCTCATCTCACCGGTAAAATCATTGTTATCAGCGTTAAGCACCAGTTCGCCCGCTCCGGCTTTGGTAATAAAGCCCGTCCCCGCAATGGAATCGATAGCCCCATCATTTTTCGTACTGCCAATGATCAAAGTTTTACCAGCCGCAATATCAAAACGAATCTCACTTGACCCCATATACAGAAAGCCTCCTGCCGCTGCCGAAGCCTCTTCACCGTAAGCAGATGCACTGTTATTCACATCTAATAATACGCCCTCGTTCTGGCTATAACTGTCATCAACAGCGATATCAATAAGATAAGGAGAAATTGCGTTGCTGGTATAAATTGCACCACCATAACCTTCGGCAGTGTTATTTATAAATGAAGTATTATTAATGACTGTAAAGCCTGATGGATGTGTTTTATCGTTATTATTATCGGTAATATCGATAGCTCCACCATCGCCATCACTGTAACTCGTTGATGTATATGCCTGATTATTATTAAAAACCGTGTTGTTTAAGTAGACATTATTATTAATTGAATATATTGCGCCACCTTTGCCATCGTTAGCAATATTATCTGTAAATACAGCATTGGTGACGCTAAGATCAATATCACCAACGTCATTTGTTCCCGCGGAATAGATCGCCCCCCCATACCCCCCTGCCACATTGCTGTCAAAAATAACCTGAGTAAGATTCAGCGTTGAATTTTCTTTCGCAAAGATAGCCCCGCCATTATTATACTCACCACTCACGGTATTATTTTCAAACAGCGTCATCCCTGTTCCGTCTTGTGCTGACAATGTGAAATTGGCACCTTGTTGTAAAAATACCGCACCTCCACTGGTATCATTTTTCATAGAAGAAAAAATAAGCCATTGCCCGTCAGCAACATTCCAGACCTGTGTACTACCTGAAAGGCTCTGGCGACTGGCCCGGCAACTGGCTATAACGTTAACACCCTGACATGAAGGCATAATCTGCGACGCTGCATTCGCTCGTGTAAACGCACATGCAACGACAGCCAGAAAAATTAAGAGATATTCTTTCCTGATAAAAACAATCCATTTTTTATTCATAATCTGACAGCCTGTGAGAAATAACACGCCATCATTAAAAGACATATTACGATTGTAGATAATGACTAATTGTAAGCAAGAAGAATTTAAAACCTATATACTAAAAATATTATCTTCTGAAAGAGATTAATTATTCTTTTTGATATTCACTAAATTATGAAATAACAATAATTAAAACACATCAAACTGATTAATTCGTTTCTTGTTTACCTGGAATAATCAACATAGCAAATTTTTATTTCACATCTGCTGATTAAAAAATACCGCTTCCGTGAACCACAACCATTTACATTCGCTCACATCATAAACATAACATTAAGTCACAACGTGATATGAATTTGTGCTGGTATCAATTTTCGCCACTCCTGACATAAGCGCAATAAATAACCTGGATCAATAATTATCTCAAATTGAACGTTCAAGAAATCACCGAACGGTTATTTTTAACAATTTTTTCTCTTCCCATTGACTTTCCCGGACACCTTGTCTGACCTAAGGTGCGTGGAAGCCACTTTTCCCGTTGCGACTTATCCACAAAGTTATGCACTTGCAAGAGGGCCATTTTCACACTATCTTGCAGTGAATCCCAAACATACCCCCTATATATAGTGTTCATTGCGACTTTCCTTACTACAGGTAGTCAAAGCGATGCTATTGCGGAAAGTATTCCAAAAACAGGTACGACATACATGAATCAGAATCTGCTGGTGACAAAGCGCGACGGTAGCACAGAGCGCATCAATCTCGATAAAATCCATCGCGTTCTGGACTGGGCGGCAGAAGGGCTGCATAACGTTTCGATTTCCCAGGTCGAGCTGCGCTCCCACATTCAGTTTTATGACGGCATCAAGACCTCCGACATCCACGAAACCATTATCAAGGCTGCCGCTGACCTGATCTCCCGTGAAGCACCGGATTATCAGTATCTCGCCGCGCGTCTGGCGATCTTCCACCTGCGTAAAAAAGCCTACGGCCAGTTTGAGCCGCCAGCGCTGTACGATCACGTGGTAAAAATGGTTGAAATGGGCAAATACGATAATCATCTGCTGGAAGACTACACGGAAGAAGAGTTCAAGCAGATGGACACGTTTATCGATCACGACCGTGATATGACCTTCTCTTACGCTGCTGTTAAACAGCTTGAAGGCAAATATCTGGTACAAAACCGCGTGACCGGAGAAATCTACGAGAGCGCCCAGTTCCTCTATATTCTGGTTGCTGCGTGCCTGTTCTCGAATTACCCGCGTGAAACGCGTCTGCAATACGTGAAGCGTTTTTACGATGCGGTTTCCACGTTTAAGATTTCGTTGCCGACGCCAATCATGTCCGGCGTGCGTACCCCGACTCGCCAGTTCAGCTCCTGCGTACTGATCGAGTGCGGCGACAGCCTGGATTCCATCAATGCCACCTCCAGCGCAATCGTGAAATACGTTTCCCAGCGTGCAGGTATTGGCATCAACGCCGGTCGCATTCGTGCACTGGGTAGCCCGATTCGCGGCGGCGAAGCGTTTCACACGGGTTGTATCCCGTTCTATAAACATTTCCAGACCGCAGTGAAGTCCTGCTCCCAGGGCGGTGTACGCGGTGGTGCAGCTACGTTGTTCTACCCAATATGGCATCTGGAAGTTGAAAGCCTGCTGGTGCTGAAAAACAACCGTGGGGTTGAAGGCAACCGCGTGCGCCATATGGACTACGGTGTACAAATCAACAAGCTGATGTATACCCGTCTGCTGAAAGGTGAAGATATTACCCTGTTCAGTCCATCCGATGTTCCGGGGTTATACGACGCGTTCTTTGCCGATCAGGAAGAATTTGAGCGCCTGTACACCAAGTATGAGAAAGACGACAGCATCCGTAAACAGCGCGTGAAAGCGGTTGAGCTATTCTCGCTAATGATGCAGGAACGCGCGTCTACCGGTCGTATCTATATTCAGAACGTTGACCACTGCAACACCCACAGCCCATTTGATCCGGCTGTTGCGCCAGTGCGCCAGTCTAACCTGTGCCTGGAAATCGCCCTGCCGACCAAACCGCTGAATGACGTCAACGACGAAAACGGTGAAATCGCGCTGTGTACGCTGTCTGCTTTCAACCTGGGCGCAATTAACAGCCTGGATGAACTTGAAGAACTGGCGATTCTGGCAGTACGTGCGCTTGATGCGCTACTGGATTATCAGGATTACCCAATCCCGGCGGCAAAACGCGGGGCAATGGGTCGTCGTACGCTGGGTATTGGCGTGATCAACTTCGCTTACTATCTGGCGAAGCACGGTAAACGTTACTCCGACGGCAGCGCCAACAACCTGACGCACCAAACCTTTGAAGCGATCCAGTATTATCTGCTGAAAGCGTCTAACGAACTGGCAAAAGAGCAAGGCGCGTGCCCGTGGTTTAACGAAACCACCTACGCAAAAGGGATCCTGCCGATCGATACCTACAAGAAAGATCTGGATGCTATCGCCAATGAGCCGCTGCATTACGACTGGGAAGCATTGCGTGAGTCGATCAAAACCCACGGCCTGCGTAACTCCACGCTTTCAGCGCTGATGCCGTCAGAAACCTCTTCGCAGATTTCTAACGCCACCAACGGTATTGAGCCGCCACGTGGTTACGTCAGCATTAAAGCGTCGAAAGACGGGATTCTGCGCCAGGTGGTGCCAGACTATGAACACCTGCACGACGCCTATGAGCTGCTGTGGGAAATGCCGGGTAATGATGGTTATTTGCAACTGGTGGGTATCATGCAGAAATTCATCGACCAGTCGATCTCTGCTAACACCAACTACGATCCATCGCGCTTCCCGTCAGGAAAAGTGCCGATGCAGCAGTTGCTGAAAGACCTGCTCACCGCCTACAAATTCGGGGTCAAAACGCTGTATTATCAGAACACCCGTGATGGCGCAGAAGACGCGCAGGACGATCTGGTGCCGTCAATCCAGGACGATGGCTGCGAAAGCGGTGCATGTAAGATCTGATATTGTGATGCCGGATGCGGTGTGAACGCCTTATCCGGCATTAAACTCCCAACAGGACATATTCATGGCATATACCACATTTTCACAGACGAAGAATGATCAGCTCAAAGAACCGATGTTCTTTGGTCAGCCGGTCAACGTGGCTCGCTACGATCAACAAAAATATGAAATCTTCGAAAAGTTGATCGAAAAGCAGCTCTCTTTCTTCTGGCGTCCGGAAGAAGTTGATGTCTCCCGCGACCGTATCGATTATCAGGCGCTGCCAGAGCACGAAAAGCACATCTTTATCAGCAACCTGAAGTACCAGACGCTTTTGGATTCCATTCAGGGTCGTAGTCCGAACGTGGCACTTCTGCCGCTGATTTCGATTCCAGAACTGGAAACCTGGGTAGAAACCTGGGCGTTTTCGGAAACTATTCACTCCCGTTCCTACACGCACATTATTCGTAATATTGTTAACGATCCGTCTGTTGTGTTTGACGATATTGTCACCAACGAGCAGATCCAGAAACGCGCAGAAGGGATTTCGGCTTACTACGACGAACTGATCGAAATGACCAGTTACTGGCACCTGCTGGGCGAAGGCACCCACACCGTTAACGGTAAAACCGTAACTGTCAGCCTGCGCGAGTTGAAGAAAAAACTCTATCTGTGCCTGATGAGCGTTAATGCGCTGGAAGCAATTCGCTTCTACGTCAGCTTCGCTTGTTCCTTCGCTTTCGCTGAACGTGAGCTGATGGAAGGTAATGCCAAGATTATTCGCCTGATTGCCCGTGACGAAGCACTACACCTGACCGGCACTCAGCATATGCTGAATCTGCTGCGCAGCGGTGCGGACGATCCGGAAATGGCGGAAATTGCCGAAGAGTGCAAACAAGAGTGCTATGACCTGTTTGTCCAGGCGGCGCAACAGGAGAAAGACTGGGCGGATTATCTGTTCCGTGACGGTTCAATGATTGGTCTGAACAAAGACATTCTCTGCCAGTACGTTGAATACATCACCAATATCCGTATGCAGGCTGTCGGTTTGGATCTGCCGTTCCAGACACGCTCCAACCCGATCCCGTGGATCAACACCTGGCTGGTGTCTGATAATGTGCAGGTTGCTCCGCAGGAAGTGGAAGTCAGTTCTTATCTGGTCGGACAGATTGATTCGGAAGTGGACACCGACGATTTGAGTAACTTCCAACTCTGATGGCTCGCGTTACCCTGCGCATCACTGGCACACAACTGCTGTGCCAGGATGAACACCCTTCCCTTCTGGCAGCGCTGGAATCCCACAATGTGGCGGTTGAGTATCAGTGTCGCGAAGGCTACTGCGGCTCCTGTCGCACGCGTCTTGTTGCAGGCCAGGTGGACTGGATTGCCGAACCGTTAGCCTTTATTCAGCCAGGGGAAATTTTGCCCTGTTGTTGCCGGGCAAAAGGCGATATTGAAATCGAGTTGTGATCGAGTACTAGTGCCAGATGCGACGCTGACGCGTCTTATCTGGCTTACAACGGCTTTTTGTAGGTTGGATAAGGCGTTTACGCCGCATCCAACATGGCATGCGCGAATAGTTGCCAGATGCGACGCTGACGCGTCTTATCTGGCCTACAACGGCTTTTTGTAGGTTGGATAAGGCGTTTACGCCGCATCCAACATGGCATGCGCGAATAGTTGCCAGATGCGACGCTGACGCGTCTTATCTGGCCTACAACGATTACATGGCGTAGTAATACGCTTTCACCTGTTCCCAGTCCGCTTTAGGGATCGACTCCAGATATTTCTCCAGTTGCCGGAAGTCATGATTAATCGCTTTATGGCGACGCAGACGACGGCGACTTTTCTCCAAATCAAGAAAACCGGCTTCTGGCTTACCTTCTGTTTTCACATAGATATGGCGAACGTAGCAGCAGCCGTGTTGACGATTAACGCTATGCATCTTTTTAAATGCCAGCGCCACTGCTTCCAACATTGCTTGCCGTACATCGTTGGGATAGGGCATTACTGCATGCTGTGCATACCAGTCAGCAATGCTGACAAAACCCGCCATATCTTCAGTCACCAGTAACGCACGCCATTCGCCATCAATTTTCACCGCTTCTCCAAAAACGATTTTCGGCACAATCACGCCAGCGCGTTCCAGATCTTTTATCACCGCAACCTCGCGCACAATCGTCGGGCGACCAAACGGATAGCGGATAGAATGAAACAGGTGCCGAGTCATGCGCTTTACATACAGCTTTTTGCCGTTGTGCTCGACGCATTGCACCCCACTCATGCCGTTGCGGCGGTAATTCGGTTTCTCAACCCAGTCACCTTCTGTAGCCCACCAATGATTGAATTCGTCGATTTTTGCTGAAACTGCCATACCCTGTCGCCTTGTTTTTATTGTTAACGACAATGACTATAGGTGTTCACCTTAAGAAAAACTTAATAAAAAGTGTTTCTTAAGGGATTTCATTTGTCGGGAACTCGTCATCTCACGCCAAAGAACAGCAAGCAAAGATAACCAACTGACTTTATTGAAGAATTAATTTCACTCTGACGTGAATGGGATTTTGAATGAAGGGAAATAGCGGATGGCACGTAAGTGCCATCCGAGACTGAAGTTACTCTTTATTGAGGAATTTTACTGCTTTATCCGGGAAGTCCGTAAACAGTCCATTAACACCCGCTTTGTTATACAGAGCGTCATACAGTTGATTCACATCGGTCGTATATTCTGGCAGCTTATCCGACCGCACGGTATAAGGATGCACAACCAACTTATTCTGCTGCGCGTCTTTCACCATTCCGGTAAGTTTAATATTGCCCGGCTGCGATGTCTCATCAATCACCATATGGTAATCCGGGCCAATGCCGTCAGCATATTCCGCTACCTGCTTCATGGCACCCGGCTTAAACATCCAGTCGTAACTGTAATTAACCCAGGTTCCATCTGGTTGTTTCTGCTGGGTTTCATTCCAGTCAGTATAGGCAATCAGTTGAACCAGATTAAGATCCATGCCCATTTTCGGTTCCAGCTCATTTTTAATGCGTTTCAGCTCATCAGCATCAAAGCATTGCAAATAAACTTTGTCATCTTTACCGGTGTAACCGTATTTTTTCAGCACTTCCAGGGTTTTAGCCGCAATATCTTTCCCTTCCTGATGATGAAACCACGGCGCTTTAATTTCTGGATAGATGCCGATATTTTTCCCCGTCGAGTGGTTTAACCCCTGAACAAATTCAATCTCTTCTTCGAAAGTGTGCACACGAAAGTCAGATTTCCCCATCGGGAAGCGTCCGGGGAAAGTCTGCACTTTTTTGCCATTTTCAATATCAAAGCCTTCAGTGAATTTTAAAGACTTAATTTCATCCAGCGTAAAATCTATCGCGTAGTAACGGCCATCTTTACGCGCCCGCTCCGGAAAACGCTCGGCCACATCAGTAACGCGGTCAAGATAGTGGTCATGCAGGACGACCAGATGGTCGTCTTTGGTCATCACTAAATCCTGCTCCAGATAATCCGCCCCTTGCGCATACGCCATCGCTTTTGCGGGTAGCGTATGCTCCGGCAAATAACCACTTGCGCCGCGATGGGCTATTACAATTTTCTCGCTGTTGTCTGCCGCCATTGCACTGCTTCCCATGATCATTCCACTCATCATGATCGCCATGCTAAGGTTTTTAAGTGTCAGTTTCATGCCATTAGCCTCCGTTGCGTTTTTGCTGTAATTCCTGATGGCGACGTTTTTCGCCAATCATCACGACAATTAACAAGATAACTGCCAGAATGCTGCCGCCAATCATCACCATGAAGCCGCCATCCCAGCCGAAGTAGTCAACGGTGTAACCGACAATTGCGCTTGCCGCCACAGAACCGCCAAGATAACCAAACAGCCCGGTAAAGCCCGCCGCCGTACCTGCTGCTTTTTTCGGTGCCAGTTCCAGCGCGTGCAGACCTATCAGCATGACGGGACCATAGATCAGGAAGCCAATGACAATCATGCAAACCATATCAACAGTCGGATTACCTGCCGGGTTCATCCAGTAAACAATAGTAGCGATGGTCACCAGAGTCATAAAGAAGACGCCAGTTGCCCCACGGTTACCGCGGAAGACTTTATCCGACATCCAGCCACACAGCAGAGTGCCCGGAATGCCCGCGTACTCATAAAGGAAGTAGGCCCAGGAAGATTTATCCAGCGCGAAATGCTTCACCTCTTTCAGGTAGGTTGGCGACCAGTCGAGGATGCCGTAACGCAGCAGATAAACGAATACGTTGGCAATAGCGATGTACCACAGCAGCTTGTTCGGCAGTACGTACTGCATGAAAATCTGCTTCGCAGTCAGTTCCTGTTCCGCTTTTTCGTTATAGTCGTCCGGATAATCATTTTTGTACTCTTCGATTGGCGGCAAACCACAGGATTGTGGGGTATCGCGCATCATGGCAAAAGCGAAAAGCGCCACCAGAATGGCACAGAAAGCAGGCATATAGAGCGCCGCGTGCCAGTCATTAAACCAGGCCATACCCAGCAGGAACAGCAGCGGCGGAATACCACCACCGACGTTATGCGCACAGTTCCATACTGACACAATGCTGCCACGCTCTTTCTGCGACCACCAGTGCACCATAGTACGACCACACGGCGGCCATCCCATTCCCTGGAACCAACCGCAGAGGAACAGAAGAACAAACATCACCGCAATGCTGGAAGTCGCCCACGGCACAAAGCCCATAAACAGCATCACTGCCGCCGCAAGAATCAAACCTGCTGGCAGGAAAACGCGCGGATTCGAGCGATCCGAAACTGAACCCATGATGAATTTCGAAAATCCGTAAGCAATGGAGATACCGGAAAGGGCAAAACCTAAATCCCCACGAGAGAATCCCTGCTCCACCAGATAGGGCATAGCGAGAGCAAAGTTCTTACGAACCAGATAGTAAGCGGCATAACCAAAGAATATCCCCAGGAAAATTTGCCAGCGCAATCGACGATAAGTCGGATCGATCTCCGCAGCAGGTAGGCGCGCTTTGTGTGGCGCTGGTTTAAAAATACTCAACATTTATAGCCTCCGTGGCCCGTGGTCTTATTTATGATTAACAGACTGATTCAATAGAAGAACCTGCCGTTTCTTGAGTGGCCGCGATGTTAATTAATCATTCATTTTATGAATGTGAATTACCGCACACATTATTAAATAAGATTGTCAAAATGTTCCGAAAGACGCATGAAATCACGTTTCACTTTCGAATTATGAGCGAATATGCGCGAAATCAAACAATTCATGTTTTTACTATGGCTAAATGGTAAAAAACGAACTTCAGAGGGATAACAATGAAAACTCGCGACTCGCAAACAAGTGACGTGATTATCATTGGCGGCGGCGCAACGGGAGCCGGGATTGCCCGCGACTGTGCCCTGCGCGGGCTGCGCGTGATTTTGGTTGAGCGACACGATATCGCAACAGGCGCGACCGGGCGTAACCACGGTCTGCTGCACAGCGGCGCACGTTATGCAGTAACAGATGCGGAATCCGCCCGCGAATGCATTAGTGAGAACCAGATTTTAAAACGCATCGCGCGTCACTGTGTCGAACCGACCAACGGCCTGTTTATCACCCTGCCGGAAGATGACCTCTCTTTCCAGGCTACGTTTATTCGCGCTTGTCAGGAGGCGGGGATCAGCGCGGAAGCCATTGATCCGCAGCAAGCACGCATTATCGAACCTTCCGTTAACCCGGCATTGATTGGCGCGGTAAAAGTCCCGGATGGCACCGTGGACCCATTCCGCCTGACCGCTGCGAACATGCTCGATGCAAAAGAACACGGTGCGGTTATCCTCACCGCCCACGAAGTCACTGGCCTGCTTCGTGAAGGCGCGACGGTGTGTGGCGTTCGCGTGCGTAATCATCTTACAGGCGAAACCCAGGCGCTCCATGCACCAGTGGTGGTGAATGCTGCCGGGATCTGGGGGCAACATATTGCCGAGTATGCCGATCTGCGTATTCGCATGTTCCCGGCCAAAGGATCGCTGCTGATCATGGATCACCGCATTAATCAGCACGTGATCAATCGCTGCCGTAAACCTTCTGACGCTGATATTCTGGTGCCCGGCGATACCATTTCACTGATTGGCACCACCTCTTTACGCATTGATTATGACGAAATTGACGATAATCGGGTGACGGCAGAAGAGGTCGATATCCTGCTGCGTGAAGGGGAAAAACTGGCTCCGGTGATGGCGAAAACGCGCATTCTGCGTGCCTACTCTGGTGTGCGCCCACTGGTTGCCAGCGATGACGATCCGAGCGGGCGTAATGTCAGTCGCGGCATCGTGCTGCTCGATCACGCCGAACGCGATGGCCTGGACGGATTTATCACCATTACCGGCGGCAAACTGATGACCTACCGTCTGATGGCGGAATGGGCCACAGATGCCGTCTGCCGCAAACTGGGCAACTCGCGCCCCTGCACAACCGCCGACCTGGCACTACCGGGTTCACAAGAACCGGCTGAAGTGACACTGCAAAAAATCATTTCCCTCCCTGCACCACTTCGCGGTTCTGCGGTTTATCGTCACGGTGATCGCACGCCAGCCTGGTTAAGTGAAGGCCGCTTGCACCGGAGCCTGGTGTGCGAATGCGAAGCTGTCACTGCAGGCGAAGTGCAATACGCGGTAGAAAATTTAAACGTCAACAGCCTGCTGGACTTACGCCGTCGCACCCGTGTGGGGATGGGGACCTGTCAGGGCGAACTCTGCGCCTGCCGCGCCGCCGGACTGCTGCAACGCTTTAACGTCACCACGTCCGCGCAATCTATCGAGCAACTGTCCACCTTCCTTAACGAACGTTGGAAAGGTGTGCAGCCCATTGCCTGGGGCGATGCGCTGCGCGAAAGCGAATTTACCCGCTGGGTTTATCAGGGACTGTGTGGTCTGGAGAAGGAGCAGAAAGATGCGATTTGATACTGTCATTATGGGCGGCGGCCTTGCCGGATTACTCTGCGGCCTGCAACTACAAAAACACGGTCTGCGTTGTGCGATTGTCACTCGCGGTCAGAGCGCGCTGCATTTCTCGTCCGGCTCACTGGATTTACTAAGCCATCTGCCAGATGGGCAGCCGGTGACAGATATTCACGACGGACTGGAAACATTGGGTCGCCTGGCCCCCTCCCATCCCTACAGCCAACTCGGCCCACAGCGCGTGCTCGACCTCGCTTGCCGGGCGCAGGCGTTAATTGCAGAAAGCGGTGCGCAATTGCAGGGCAGCGTAGAACTGGCTCACCAGCGGGTTACTCCTCTCGGCACGCTACGCTCAACCTGGCTAAGCTCACCAGAAATCCCAGTCTGGCCGCTGCCCGCGAAGAAAATATGCGTAGTGGGAATAAGTGGCCTGATGGATTTTCAGGCACACCTGGCGGCAGCCTCGTTACGTGAATTAAATCTTGCTGTCGAAACTGCTGAAATTGAATTGCCGGAACTGGATGTCTTACGCAATAACGCCACCGAATTTCGTGCAGTGAATATTGCCCGTTTCCTTGATAACGAAGAAAACTGGCCACTGTTGATCGATGCGCTTATCCCTGTTGCCAACACCTGTGAAATGATCCTGATGCCCGCCTGTTTCGGCCTGACCGATAACAAACTGTGGCGCTGGCTGAATGAGCAACTGCCCTGTTCATTAATGTTATTGCCAACATTGCCGCCTTCCGTGCTGGGTATTCGTCTGCAAAATCAGCTTCAACATCAGTTCGTGCGCCAGGGCGGTGTGTGGATGCCGGGCGATGAAGTAAAAAAAGTGACCTGCAAAAATGGCGTCGTCAGTGAAATATGGACCCGTAATCACGCCGATATTCCGCTACGTCCACGCTTTGCCGTGCTTGCCAGTGGCAGCTTCTTTAGCGGGGGGCTGGTGGCAGAACGCGACGGTATTCGCGAACCGATTCTCGGCCTTGATGTGCTGCAAACCACCACGCGGGGTGAGTGGTATCGAAGTGACTTTTTCGCTCCGCAACCGTGGCAACAATTCGGCGTGACCACTGACGAGGCGCTACGCCCGTCGCTGGCAGGTCAAACGATAGAAAACCTGTTTGCCATTGGTTCGGTGCTGGGCGGATTTGATCCCATCGCCCAGGGATGCGGCGGCGGCGTTTGTGCTGTCAGTGCATTACATGCTGCTCAACAGATTGCCCAACGCGCAGGAGGCCAAGAATGAACGATACCAGCTTCGAAAACTGCATCAAGTGCACCGTCTGCACCACCGCCTGTCCGGTGAGCCGGGTGAATCCGGGCTATCCGGGGCCAAAACAGGCGGGACCAGATGGCGAACGTCTGCGTCTGAAAGATGGCGCACTGTATGACGAGGCGCTGAAATATTGCATCAACTGCAAACGTTGCGAAGTCGCCTGTCCATCCGATGTGAAGATTGGCGATATCATCCAGCGCGCACGAGCAAAATACGACACCTCGCGCCCGTCGCTGCGCAATTTCGTTTTAAGTCATACCGACCTGATGGGCAGCTTTTCTACGCCGTTCGCGCCTATCGTTAACACCGCTACCTCACTAAAACCGGTGCGACAACTGCTTGATGCCGCGTTAAAAATCGACCACCGTCGCACACTGCCGAAATACTCCTTCGGCACCTTCCGCCGCTGGTATCGCAGCGTGGCGGCACAGCAGGCGCAGTATAAAGATCAGGTGGCGTTCTTCCACGGCTGCTTCGTCAATTACAACCATCCACAACTGGGTAAAGATTTAATTAAAGTACTCAACGCGATGGGAACGGGCGTGCAACTGCTCAGCAAAGAGAAATGCTGCGGTGTGCCGCTGATTGCCAACGGTTTTACCGATAAGGCGCGTAAACAGGCGATTATCAACGTGGAATCGATCCGCGAAGCTGTCGGAGCGAAAGGCATTCCGGTGATTGCCACCTCCTCCACCTGTACGTTTGCCCTGCGCGATGAATATCCGGAAGTGTTGAATGTCGACAACAAAGGCTTACGCGATCATATCGAACTGGCAACCCGCTGGCTGTGGCGCAAGTTAGATGAAGGCAAAACCTTGCCACTTAAACCGCTGCCGCTGAAAGTGGTTTATCACACCCCATGCCATATGGAAAAAATGGGCTGGACGCTCTACACCCTGGAACTATTACGTAAAATCCCTGGGCTTGAACTGACAGTGTTGGATTCTCAGTGCTGCGGTATTGCTGGTACTTATGGATTCAAAAAAGAGAACTACCCCACCTCACAAGCCATCGGAGCGCCACTGTTCCGTCAGATAGAAGAGAGCGGCGCAGATCTGGTCGTCACCGACTGCGAAACCTGCAAATGGCAGATTGAGATGTCCACGAGCCTTCGCTGCGAACATCCGATTACTCTGTTGGCCCAGGCGCTGGCTTAAACTCCCTTCTGATGCCCGGTAAGCATGTTGCTTATCGGGCATTTTTGCGGGCGCGATTCCGTGCCAAATGTACGCGTTGCATCGCCGTGAAAATTCCTCTGAAAACGTCTCGCAAAGACTGAAACTGTCAGATGTCAAAGGCCCGGGATACCCGTAATGTCGCGTCATCATAAACATCTGGTGACGGACAACCATGACAGAATCAACAACATCCTCCCCGCATGATGCGGTATTTAAAACCTTTATGTTCTCGCCCGAAACCGCACGGGATTTTCTGGAAATACACCTGCCGGAACCGCTATGTAAGCTTTGCAACCTGCAAACCTTACGCCTGGAACCCACCAGTTTTATTGAAAAAAGTTTACGCGCTTACTACTCGGATGTTTTGTGGTCGGTAGAAACCACCGACGGCGAAGGTTATATCTACTGCGTGATTGAGCATCAGAGTACTGCAGAAAAAAACATGGCCTTTCGACTGATGCGTTATGCCACTGCCGTCATGCAGCGCCATCTGGACAAAGGCTATGACAGAGTCCCTCTGGTAGTGCCAATGCTGTTTTATCACGGCGAAACCTCACCCTACCCATATTCACTTAACTGGCTGGATGAATTTGACGACCCGCAGCTTGCCCGGCTGTTGTACACCGAAGCTTTTCCGTTGGTGGATATCACCATCGTACCTGACGATGAGATCATGCAACATCGGCGTATAGCTCTGCTGGAACTGATTCAAAAGCATATTCGCGAGCGCGATTTAATCGGTCTGGTCGACAGGATCACCACGCTTTTGGTTAGGGGCTTCACTAATGACAGCCAGGTGCAAACGCTGTTTAATTATCTGCTGCAATGCGGCGATACCTCCCGTTTCACCCGCTTTATTGAGGAAATTGCCGAACGTTCACCACTACAAAAGGAGAGATTGATGACTATTGCTGAACGGCTACGGCAGGAAGGACACCAAATTGGCTGGCAGGAAGGTAAATTAGAAGGTTTGCAGGAAGGCATGCATGAACAAGCCATTAAAATTGCCTTGCGCATGCTGGAGCAGGGCTTTGAACGTGAGATTGTGCTGGCGACAACCCAACTCACTGATGCTGATATTCCACCGAACTGTCATTAAAAGAAGAGATCGATGGCTATTGCTGAACGGCTACGGCAGGAAGGGCATCAAATTGGCTGGCAGGAGGGTAAGATTGAAGGCTTGCAAGAAGGTAAATTAGAAGGTTTGCAGGAAGGCAAAGTAGAAGGCATGCATGAACAAGCCATTAAAATTGCCTTGCGCATGCTGGAACAGGGTATTGATCGTGACCTGGCTGCTCGCAGCCACCCAGCTAAGCGAAGCCGATCTGGCAGCGAATAACCACTAATTAACACAGGCCCACAAGCAATCCCCATGGGCCTTTGATATCAATAACTACCTTTTATGCGTGGCTCATTTTTGCCTGATTTAAATATCGCCAGTCGCTTATCCAGGGCATCACTGTAGAGCATGGTGTCGACGCCAACGGCGACAAAGTTCGCTCCCCACGCAAGGCATTGCTGCGCCATATCAGGAGCCACAGCCAGAAAACCTGCTGCTTTACCCGCAGCGCGGATCCGTCGGATGCTGGTTTCAATAATACGCTGCACTTCCGGGTGCCCGGCATTATCCGGGTAACCCAACGACGCTGAGAGATCCGCTGGCCCAATAAACACACCATCAACCCCCTCAACGTCGAGGATTTCATCCAGATTATCCAGTGCTGTTTTACTTTCCACCTGCACCAACAGACAAAGTGAGTCGTTGACTTGCGCCATGTAATTCTCAATGCGTCCCCAGCGTGCTGCCCGTGCCACGCTGGCCCCGACACCACGCTCACCGTACGGTGGATAGCGAGTTGCAGACACTATCTGACGCGCCTGTTCGCCAGTGTCGACCATCGGGATCAGTAGAGTTTGCGCGCCAATATCCAGGACTTGTTTAATCAGCGACTTACTCCCCTCCACTGGGCGGATCACGGGTTGGCTGCCATAGGGCGCTACCGCCTGAAGTTGGTGATAAAGGTTCTGAATGGTATTTGGCGCATGTTCACCATCAATCAGCAACCAGTCATAACCGGAGGTGGCGGCAATTTCTGCCATATAGGAAGTTGTCGAACTTAACCACAGACCAATTTGTACTTCACCCTTGCGTAAGCGTTCTTTGAATGGATTGATTAATAATGTGTTCATCATGTTCCTTAACCTGTTAATGATGCGCCTCGTTGGTCTGCGCAACAGCGCGACTTACACGCAGAGTGAAAATAATCAGCGAACCGATGACCGCCACCGCTGCCAGCATCAGCAAGCCTGCCGCATCGCTGGCAAACAACGTTTCTGCTTTTACACGCAGGATCGGGGCGATAAATCCGCCCACCGCGCCAAACAGGTTTACAAAACCAATCCCCGCAGCCAGCGCCGTACCGGAAAGCAGTTGTGTCGGCATCGTCCAGAACACCGGCTGAACCGCAATAAACCCTATTGCTGCAACACACAGCGCAACGATTGCCAGTACTGGCGAAAGTAGCCCGGAAAGGCCAATACCAATGCCCGCGGACAGCAATGTCAGCGCCGCGACATTGCGCCGTTCGCCGGTTTTATCGGAATAGCGCGGAATAAGCCAGGTCCCCAACAATGCCGCAATCCACGGAATGGCGGCGACCACGGAGGCCGTAAAGCCCACTTTTGTTCCCAGCAATGCGGCAACCTGCGTCGGCAGGAAGAAAATTAATCCGTAAACCGCCACCTGAATAGTCAGGTAGATAATCGCCAGTTGCCAGACTCGCCCATTACGCAGCGCATCACTCAGTCGCGAAGTGACTTTCTGTTGTTCTTCACTTGTAAGTTGATTAATGAGCAACGTTTTTTCTTCTTTACTCAGAAAACGTGCCTGCTCCGGTGTGTCATCAAGCCAAAAGAATGTGAACACCCCAGCACCGACTGCCAGTAATCCTTCAATCACAAACATCCAGAACCAGCCGGGATGTCCCATAAATCCATGCATCTCCAGAAGCGCGCCGGAGAGCGGTGATCCCAGCGTTAACGCCAACGGTGCTCCCATATAAAACAGCCCCATAATGCTGGCGCGATTACGCTGCGGAAACCATTGCGAAGTGAGATAAATCATACCTGGAAAGAACCCGGCTTCCGCAGCACCAAGCAGGGTGCGAACTATCAGAAATTTCACTTCAGTATCGGCCCATGCCATTGCCGCCGAAAGAAACCCCCACAGCAGTGTCGTCGTACCAATCCAGGTCCTGGCTCCCAGTTTGCGCATCAACAAATTCGCCGGAACACCGAGAAACGCATACACCACAAAGAAAATTCCCGCTCCCAGCGCATAAGCTTCATTACTTAGCCCGGTATCAATCTGGTAGGTCTGTTTGGCAAAACCAATATTCGAACGATCGAGAAACGCCAGCACGTACAGCGCCAACATAAACGGGATCAAACGCGCGCGGTTTTTCTTCACCACGGCGTCAAGCAAAGCGGTGCTCATAAGAAGCTCCTTAGAACATGTGAGCGTTACTGTTGTCACGGCAACGCCCGGAATGATTAGTGGCTGTAAGGGCGTTTCAGATTGCAGTCACGATTGAGTTCGACGCCGAAACCCGGTTTATCAAGTACTGATTTGTGAATACGACCATTCACCGGCACCGGCTCATTAAGCAAAATCGGATCAAACTGCGGACGCATCGATGAACAATCCGGACTGGTCATCAGGAATTCGCTAAATGGGGTATTGGTGAAGGTGATCACCGCATGGTGGGAGTAAACAGACGAACCGTGCGGCACCACCAGTTGTCCACGTGATTTGGCAATTGCGGCAATCTCCACCAGCGTGGTTAAGCCACCGCACCAGCCAACATCTGGTTGCATAATGTCGATACCGGTTTCTGAAAGTGTACGGAAAGATTGTAGTGTGCCGTGGTGCTCGCCACTGGTGACCATCATTCCTGCTGGTGCGTTGCGTTTTAATTCGCGATAACCTTCATACTGTTGCGGCGGCAGGCACTCTTCGATCCATTTCAGGTTATAAGGGGCACAAGCGTGAGCCAGTTTGGTGGCATAGTTCACGTCCTGGCTCATCCAGCAGTCGAGCATCAACCAGAAATCTTCACCGCATTTTTCACGCATACCCGCGACCATAGCGGCGTCTTTGCGGATCCCCGCATCACCATCATGTGGCCCCCAGTGCGTCGGCATCTTGCCGCCGATAAAGCCCATCTCTTTTGCCAGATCCGGGCGTGCGCCCGTGGCGTAGAACTGAATTTCATCACGGACAGCGCCGCCTAAAAGTTTATAAACCGGAAGTCCGACCACTTTGCCGAACAGATCCCACAGAGCCAAATCAACACAGGAAATCGTGTTCATCACCAGGCCCCCTGAACCGGAGTAATACTGGGTGGCGTTGAGCATTTGATCGTGAATCAGTTTGATATCACTGACACATTTGCCCTCTATGAAACGGTTTAGGTGTTTTTCAACGATAAAGCACCCCATTTCACCGGCTGTTGAAACGGCGAAGCCGGTCTGGCCATTTTCTGCTTCGACTTCAACAATTAACGTGCCAAGAACGTTAATACCAAATGACTGGCGGGACTGCTCGTAATCGCGGTATTTACTCATCGGGGTAGCAATATGATCGTCAATCCAGTGATCCACTCCCTGGTCGTGATAATCACCGCCGCCAGCGCCTTTTTCTGCTGTCGCTCCGCCAGTAAACCAGGCGCGAACCTGTTTGATTTTTGGTAGGGTCATGATGTTCTCCATTTTTATGAGGCCAGTAAGTCAAAGGGACTTTTCCATCCCAACAGACGTGAAATATCCCTGGCGCAGGCGATGGCTTTGCCCGCCAGATAATCACGATATTCTTCATTGATTTGTAAACGAGTACCGACCACTGAGATCGCGGCGGTAAGCTCGTTATTGGCGTTAAACACCGGGGCAGCAACACAACGGACATCGGTGTAATCTTCACCGTTGTCATAGCTCCAGCCCTGACGGCGAATACGTGCCAGTTCTTCGTGGAGCTGTGGTGGACGGGTAATCGTGGTGGGTGTCGCCTGTTCCCAGACCAGCCCTTCGATAATACTTTGCTGTACAGCTTCAGGTTGCCAGGCAAGCAGGCATTTACCTATTCCGGAGCGATAAAGCGAAAGGCTTTTTCCTTCATGGGAACGCACGCTGATAGTGGCTGAAGACTCCACTTTCAATATGTAATATGCGCTACCGTTATCGATGATCCCAAGGTGACACAACAGTCCAGTGGTATCCATCAGTTGCGTCAGGCGTGGGCGTGCCAGTTCCCGGAGATCCATCTTGCTTAACGCATGGCCGGAAAGCTCCACCAGCCTGGTCCACAGACAAAAATTTTCCTGGTGATCAAGACTCAGAAAACGCTGACGCTTGAGTTCGTTAAGCAGCAAATAGGCTGTGCTTTTAGGGATCCCCAATGTGTCGATGATCGTCGCAGCACTACAGGGGCCAATGCGAGCAATCAAATTGAGAATATCAATAGCCCGTGTCAGGGCGGGAACTTTGCTTGATTCCAACATACTGGACTCCAGTCTTAGATACTGGAATCAGTCTCGTTGCTCAGGGGGAGTAAAATTGTGAAGCGCATCAAATCCCACTCCTCGTCCAGAGGACTGGAGGAATTACGCACAAATTTGTGAATTAGCGCACGGATTTTTTCTTATTGAGTACAACAGGTTGGACAACCTTTGCGGGAGAGAAGTGTGCCGGTGTAGTAAACCGGCACGGAGTGGCTGCTCAGGCAGTTAGGGTCATAGATTCAACAACCTCAATCCAGCCATGCTCGCTGGCAATGTCCTGACCGTTCAGCCAGCGACGCAGCATATTGAGTGCCATCATTGCACACACTTCCTGACGAATAGCCAGACTGTAGCGCGTAGTGCTGAAATGTACGCGCAGAGCAAAAGTGCCATCCGGCGTGGCCAACGCAAAGTTGAGATACCCATCTTCCAGGCCAGAAATGGCCAGTGCCAGCCCGGCGAAATGTTTGGCTCGTCGTTCAGTTATCCAGTGTGCGGTTTGCGCCAGTGTTTCTTCCTGTGAAGGCACGACTTCACACGCCAGTAATGGCGCACCAGCACGAGAAAGTTGCAATGCCAATAAACCACCGGTGAATTGCTCGCTCAACGTCAGACTGAACTGGCGACGTTGCAATTCCCGGCTGATCTGCGCAGGTAGTCCTTCGGTGCCTTCAAAAATCATGCTCTGTCCGGCGACGCGTTTAACGTCCTGCCATAGTTTTTCCATCGCCTGTAGCTCGCTTGCCGGTCCGGTGAGTTTCAATTCGATAATCGGCATAGAAGAGCGATAGCCCATCGTTACGCCCGGCGGCAGTTGCAACGTGTCCAGGCTTTGCGCCAGATCGCTTTCTGAACGACCAAAGGTAGTCAAACGCAGGCAAACCGGTGGCTGCGGTAAGGAAAAACGCTCACGCAGGCGCGGCAGAATTTCATGCTCCACCATCACTTTAAATTCCGAAGGCACGCCTAGGGTAAAGAACATCAGGCAACGGTTAAGTTGCACAGCAAAACCACAGGCCGTGCCAACCGGATTATTGATAAATTCAGCACTGGCTGGCAGCTCCGCCTGTTTGCGGTTACTCGGCGCCATCACGCGCCCACGTTCGCGGAAATAGCGTTCCATCTCTTGCAGCCAGGCTTCATGAAGAACTAATCCCTCACCTTTTGCTGTCGCAGCAGCCAGTGCGCTTAAATCATCGCTGGTCGGCCCCAGACCACCGTTGACGATCAGCACATCGGCGTGCTGGCTACGTTCACGCAGAATGGTGACTAAATCCTCAAGGTTATCGCCCACCGTATTACGGCGAGATAATGGCAACCCCTGATGAAAGAAAAAATCAGCCAGCCAGGCAGCGTTAGTGTCAACGATTTGCCCGTGTAACACTTCATCCCCTGTGGATAACATTTCCACTTTTAACATGGTTATCTCCTGCTTTTGTTATCGAATCACTATAACGCAAAGGGAGATAAGGCATAGAAAGAAACTGAATGGCGCGGCAGAACGCCGCGCCGAAAGGCATCAGAAGCTGGCGTTAACCCCGACATAAGGGCCGTCAGCCACCGCGTTGTCGCGGTGGCCGTCTTTACCCGACAGATTCAGATAGCGGTAGCCCGCCTCAATGCTGACTGGACGCATAATAGTGTAACGCGCGCCTGCATTCGCTTCTTCATAACTTTTAATACCGCTGGAGAGCGAATCCGGAGAGTAGTAATACTCGCCAAACAGACGGAAGCTATCGCCAATTTGCCACTGCAAGCCACCGCCTACCGCCGCGGCATAACCTTCATCACCGTCGTTCGGGTTGGTATAAACGCCTTTACCACCCACGGTTGCCATTAGCGGACCCAGCGGCAGATTCAATCCCAGACCAACGCCCGCGACGTCACCGTCGTCATCGTTATGTGTCCAGTTACCGCTTAATGCCAGACCGGTCGATTCAGTACCGAAACCAACACCAATATTGGTATATTCTTTTCCCGCCTGACCGCTGATACTCATCGCATTTGCCGATGCAGAAACCAATAGCATTCCAGCCAGAACTGGCAGCGCCAATTTTTTCATTTTTACCTTTTCCCGCAAGAAGATAATTAAAAGTCCCCAAAGCTGCGGGATTGTACTGCCTGACGCAGAGGATTCAATGCGTGAAAAAAGCGATCTGCTAACTTATTGTAACTAAATACTTCTTGAATAATTAAGTGCAGAAAAAGCAGCCATCAAAAATTGATTGCCAGCCAAATAATCATCGTGGCTATCATCACCCAAAAGACAAATGCTACTTTCACCTGTTTATCCATTGCCGTATTCTTTTATTTTATTTTCGATGGTAAGGAATATTCCCATGCGACAACGGACTATCGTTTGTCCCTTAATTCAAAATGATGGTGCTTATCTGCTGTGTAAAATGGCCGACGATCGCGGCGTTTTCCCCGGACAATGGGCGCTGTCTGGTGGCGGCGTAGAGCCCGGTGAGCGTATTGAAGAAGCATTACGTCGTGAAATCAGAGAAGAGCTGGGCGAACAACTGATTCTTACTGACATCACACCATGGACCTTCAGTGATGATATCCGCATCAAGACCTACGCAGATGGTCGCAAGGAAGAGATTTATATGATTTACCTAATCTTTGACTGCGTCTCTGCCAACCGTGAAGTAAAAATTAACGAAGAGTTTCAGGACTATGCATGGGTAAAACCGGAAGATCTTGCGCACTATGATTTGAATGTCGCCACCCAAAAAACATTACGTTTGAAAGGTCTGATGTAACAGTAATGACAGCCATTATTGGCTGTCATATTAAAAATATCAGCGATTAGCAAATTCACCATCCAGTAAAACGTTGCCTTTTTCCACATGCATTACCAGCCCATCCAGATAATCTGGTTTAAATGTCACGTTACGTTTATCTTTAGCGATATAGGTCAGACAATGGTTATGGGTGAAAATAACGATATTTTTATCTGGTGCTTTGCTTTGTAACTCCTTAATTGTGCTATAAATCTCATTTCTACATTGTAGAAATCGTTTATCTACCGTCAGTTTTTTTCCAGCAGAAAACCAGCTCGCTGATTGAATAGTCCGAACGGTATTACTGGAATAAAGATCGAAATTAGGGATGTCCGCGCTGAAAGCTTTGCCCAGTTCACGGGCATCCTGAGTACCTTTCACCGTAATGCCTGTTTTGTCTGACAAGCAGTGATTGGAGGAACGGTCGCAGCGTTCCGCATGGCGAAACAGAACCACAACCGGGTGCTGCTGCGCTAATCTGGCCAGCGTTCTATTGTCGATACGTGGCAAACCATTACTGCTCCAGGCAGCATGTGTACCCAGCCCCACAATCGCCACAAGCACCAGTAAAATGAAGATATATTTTTTAGACTTCAACGAAGCCCGACAAAAAGCTAACACGTAAGCTCCACCTATAGACAAGCGTAGCCAACTAACTGGCCGTGAAAACAAACATCATTTTCATCGGTAAATAGTGGCGGGATAAATTAAAACATTACGGCGCACGCAAAATGCCTTAAATTTTGTCAAATTAAAAGCCCGAATAAGATGAAAAAACAAAAAAAATAATATTTAAGTCTTATATTCATTCCTTAAGGTTAAATTAATATTCTAACCTTAGAATTTCACTCCAAATGGCAAAATAGACATAACGCTCCCTATGACAAATATTAGCGAATAACTGGGAAAGATATTCAATGACCGAAGGAAAAACCATGTCAGACTTTTTGCCTTTTTCACGTCCGGCAATGGGTGTGGAAGAACTCGCCGCGGTTAAAGAAGTTCTCGAATCAGGATGGATCACTACCGGTCCGAAGAATCAGGCACTTGAACAAGCCTTTTGCCTGTTAACGGGAAATCAGCATGCCATCGCAGTCAGTTCAGCCACTGCCGGAATGCACATCACGCTGATGGCGCTGGGGGTTGGTGTTGATGATGAAGTCATTACTCCCTCCATGACCTGGGTTTCAACTCTCAATATGATCTCCCTGTTGGGCGCAACACCGGTGATGGTGGACGTTGATCGCGATACGCTGATGGTCACGCCTGAAGCAATCGAAGCGGCCATTACACCTCGTACCAAAGCGATCATCCCGGTGCATTATGCCGGAGCGCCGGCAGATATTGACGCCATTCGCGCCATTGGTGAGCGCTACGATATCGCAGTCATTGAAGATGCCGCCCATGCCGTCGGTACAAATTACAAAGGTCAACATATTGGCGCGAAGGGCACCGCTATTTTTTCATTTCACGCCATCAAAAATATTACCTGTGCGGAAGGTGGATTAGTCGTTACTGATGACGAAAATCTCGCTCGCCAGTTACGCATGTTGAAATTTCATGGTCTGGGTGTCGATGCATACGACCGAAAAACATGGGGTCGCGCACCGCAGGCTGAAGTATTAACACCAGGCTATAAGTACAATCTGACCGATATTAACGCCGCGATTGCTCTGACGCAGTTGAATAAATTAGAGCAACTAAATACCCGTCGTCGAGAAATTGCCCTGCAATATCAACAAGCACTGGTGGATCTACCCTTCCAGCCTCTGAAGCTTCCCACATGGCCACATGTTCACGCCTGGCATCTGTTTATTATTCGTGTTGATGAACAACGTTGTGATATCAGCCGCGATGCGTTGATGGAAGCACTGAAAGAAAGAGGCATTGGCACTGGGTTACATTTCCGCGCAGCTCACACGCAAAAATATTATCGTGAGCGTTTTCCCACGCTGTCGTTACCGAATACCGAATGGAATAGCGAACGCATCTGTTCGTTGCCGCTTTTCCCGGATATGACCACCGCCGATGCCGACCGCGTCATCACAGCCCTTCAGCAACTTGCAGGACAATAAGCCATGTTTGACATCCACCCTGTTAAGAAAGTCTCGGTGGTTATTCCCGTTTATAACGAGCAGGAAAGTTTACCGGAATTAATCAGGCGCACCACCGCAGCCTGTGAATTGCTGGGCAAAGAGTATGAAATACTGCTGGTTGATGACGGCAGTAACGACAATTCTGCGCAAATGCTGGTCGATGCCTCACAAGCAGAGGGCAGCCATATTGTGTCTATTTTGCTTAACCGCAATTACGGACAACATTCGGCAATTATGGCGGGTTTCAGTCACGTTACCGGCGACTTAATCATTACTCTTGATGCCGATCTCCAGAATCCGCCAGAAGAGATCCCCCACCTGGTGGAAAAAGCCGATGAAGGTTACGACGTGGTAGGGACTGTGCGCCAGAACCGCCAGGACACCTGGTTTCGTAAAACTGCCTCGAAGATGATTAACCGACTGATCCAGCGCACCACCGGCAAAGCGATGGGCGACTACGGCTGTATGCTGCGCGCTTATCGTCGTCATATTGTCGATGCCATGTTGCACTGCCATGAACGCAGCACCTTTATTCCGATTCTGGCGAATATCTTCGCCCGCCGCGCCATTGAAATTCCGGTACACCATGCCGAGCGTGAGTTTGGCGAATCAAAATACAGCTTTATGCGCCTGATTAATTTGATGTACGACCTGGTGACCTGCCTCACGACCACACCGTTACGTATGCTTAGTCTGCTTGGCAGCATTATTGCGATTGGTGGTTTTAGCATTGCGGTACTACTGGTGATTTTACGCCTGACGTTCGGACCGCAGTGGGCGGCAGAAGGCGTCTTTATGCTGTTTGCCGTACTGTTTACCTTTATTGGCGCTCAGTTTATCGGCATGGGATTACTCGGTGAATATATTGGCCGGATCTACACCGATGTCCGCGCCCGCCCCCGCTATTTTGTGCAGCAAGTTATCCGTCCATCCAGCAAGGAAAATGAATAATGAAAGCCGTCGTTTTTGCCTATCACGATATGGGTTGCCTGGGTATTGAAGCCTTGCTGGCTGCCGGTTACGAAATTAGCGCCATTTTTACTCATACCGATAATCCTGGCGAAAAAGCATTTTATGGTTCGGTCGCTCGCCTGGCGGCGGAAAGAGGGATTCCGGTTTACGCGCCGGATAACGTTAATCATCCTCTGTGGGTGGAACGCATTGCCCAACTGTCACCTGATGTGATTTTCTCTTTTTATTATCGCCATTTGATCAGCGACGAGATTTTGCAACTTGCCCCCACTGGCGCGTTTAATCTGCATGGTTCGCTGTTACCGAAATATCGCGGCCGCGCGCCACTGAACTGGGTACTGGTGAACGGTGAAACGGAAACTGGCGTTACGTTGCATCGGATGGTGAAACGTGCCGATGCCGGAGCCATTGTTGCCCAGCTACGCGTTGCCATTGCACCGGACGATATCGCCATTACGCTGCATCATAAATTGTGCTACGCCGCGCGTCAGTTGCTGGAACAGACGTTACCCGCCATTAAACACGGTAATATTCTGGAAATCGCCCAGCGCGAGAGCGAAGCCACCTGTTTTGGTCGCAGAACGCCAGATGACAGCGTCCTTGAGTGGCACAAACCGGCATCCGTACTGCATAACATGGTGCGTGCCGTTGCCGATCCGTGGCCTGGCGCCTTCAGCTATGTAGGCAATCAGAAATTCACCGTCTGGTCGTCACGCGTGCATTCTCATGCGTCCACAGCACAACCGGGGAGCGTGATTTCTGCTGCACCGCTGTTAATTGCCTGTGGCGATGGTGCGCTGGAAATTGTCACCGGACAGGCGGGCGATGGAATTACTATGCAAGGTTCGCAATTAGCCCAGACGCTAGGGCTGGTTGAAGGTTCAAGACTTAACAGTCAACCTGTTTGCACCGCCCGACGCCGTACCCGGGTGTTGATCCTCGGGGTGAATGGCTTTATTGGCAACCATCTGACAGAACGCCTGCTGCGCGAAGATCATTATGAAGTCTACGGGTTGGATATCGGCAGCGACGCCATTAGTCGTTTCCTTAATCATCCGCATTTTCACTTTGTCGAAGGTGATATCAGCATTCATTCTGAATGGATTGAGTACCACGTCAAAAAATGTGATGTCGTATTGCCGCTGGTGGCGATTGCCACACCGATTGAGTATACCCGCAACCCGCTGCGCGTATTTGAACTCGATTTTGAAGAGAATCTGCGCATTATCCGTTACTGCGTGAAGTACCGTAAGCGAATTATCTTCCCGTCGACCTCGGAAGTTTACGGGATGTGTAATGATAAATATTTCGACGAAGACCATTCTAATTTGATCGTCGGGCCGGTGAATAAACCGCGCTGGATTTATTCGGTATCAAAACAATTGCTTGACCGGGTGATTTGGGCGTATGGCGAAAAAGAAGGATTGCAGTTTACCCTCTTCCGGCCGTTTAACTGGATGGGGCCACGGCTGGATAACCTTAATGCAGCGCGAATTGGCAGTTCGCGCGCCATTACACAACTCATTCTAAACCTGGTAGAAGGATCGCCAATTAAGCTGATTGATGGCGGAAAACAAAAACGCTGCTTTACTGATATTCGGGACGGCATCGAAGCACTGTTTCGCATTATCGAAAACACGGGAAATCGCTGTGATGGCGAGATTATTAATATCGGCAACCCCGATAACGAAGCGAGCATTGAAGAACTGGGCCAGATGCTACTGGCAAGCTTTGAAAAACATCCTCTACGCCATCACTTCCCACCGTTTGCAGGCTTTCGCATCGTCGAAAGTAGCAGCTACTACGGTAAAGGATATCAGGACGTGGCACATCGTAAGCCTGGCATCCGCAATGCCCGCCGCTGCCTGGATTGGGAACCGAAAATTGATATGCAGGAAACCATCGATGAGACGCTGGATTTCTTCCTGCGCACTGTCGATCTTACGGATAAATAATCATGATCAAAGTGGGCTTACGCATTGATGTTGATACCTTTCGCGGCACCCGCGAAGGCGTGCCGCGTCTGCTGGAAATCTTGAGTCAGCATAATATTCAGGCCAGCATTTTTTTCAGCGTCGGCCCCGACAATATGGGCCGTCATCTCTGGCGGCTGGTGAAGCCGCAGTTTTTGATGAAGATGTTGCGATCAAACGCAGCGTCGCTTTATGGCTGGGATATTCTGCTGGCAGGCACTGCATGGCCAGGAAAAGAGATTGGCCACGCCAATGCCGACATCATTCGTGAAGCGGCTAAACACCACGAAGTTGGCCTGCACGCCTGGGATCACCACGCCTGGCAAGCCCATAGCGGTAGCTGGGATCGGCAAACGATGGTGAACGATATCGCGCGTGGTCTTCACACACTGGAAGAGATTATTGGCCAACCGATAACCTGTTCCGCCGCCGCTGGCTGGCGAGCCGATCAACAGGTGATTGAGGCAAAAGAAGCGTTCCATTTGCGCTACAACAGCGATTGTCGCGGAGTAATGCCGTTTCGTCCGTTGCTCGAATCAGGAAAACCGGGTACAGCACAAATCCCGGTGACGTTACCCACCTGGGATGAAGTCATTGGCCGGGATGTGAAAGCGGAAGATTTTAACGGCTGGCTGCTCAACCGCATCCTGCGAGAGAAAGGGACGCCGGTTTATACCATTCATGCAGAAGTCGAAGGCTGCACTTATCAGCATTATTTTGTCGATCTTCTGAAACGTGCCGCCTGTGCAGGTATTACGTTTTGCCCTTTAAGCGAGTTGTTATCAGAGACTTTGCCACTCGGGCAAGTTGTCCGCGGAAGTATTGCCGGACGTGAAGGCTGGCTCGGTTGCCAACAAGCTGCGGGAACTCGTCCATGAAATCTGTTCGCTATTACGCAGCATTCTTTGCGTTTATCACTGTCTATTATCTCTTGCCGATTAATTATCGTCTGCTCTGGCAACCCGATGAAACGCGTTATGCGGAAATCAGTCGGGAAATGCTGGCCTCCGGCGACTGGATTGTGCCCCATCTGTTAGGGCTACGCTATTTCGAAAAACCCATTGCCGGATACTGGATCAACAGTATTGGGCAATGGCTGTTTGGCGCGAATAACGTTGGTGTGCGGGCAGGCGTTATCTTTGCGACCCTGTTAACCGCCGCGCTGGTGGCCTGGTTTTCTCTGCGTTTATGGCACGATAAGCGTCTGGCACTACTCGCCGCAGTGGTTTATCTCTCGCTGTTTATTGTCTACGCCATCGGCACTTATGCGGTGCTCGACCCATTCATTGCATTCTGGCTGGTGGCGGGAATGTGCAGCTTCTGGCTGGCAATGGACGCGCAAACCTGGAAAGGCAAAAGCGCGGGATTTTTACTGCTGGGGTTAACCTGCGGCATGGGGGTGATGACTAAAGGTTTTCTCGCCCTCGCCGTACCGGTATTGAGCGTGCTGCCGTGGGTAGCCATGCAAAAACGCTGGAAAGATCTCCTTATTTACGGCGGACTGGCTGTTGCCAGTTGCGTACTGACTGTTCTTCCCTGGGGGCTGGCAATAGCACAACGGGAGCCTGACTTCTGGCATTACTTTTTCTGGGTTGAACATGTTCAACGCTTTGCGATGGATGATGCCCAACATAAAGCCCCGTTCTGGTACTACTTACCTGTCATCATTGCCGGTAGCCTGCCGTGGCTGGGATTGCTCCCCGGCGCGCTGCGCGCAAGCTGGAAAAACCGTCGTCATTCCGCAACCGTCTATCTCTTGAGCTGGGCGGTGATGCCGCTGCTGTTTTTCTCTGTCGCCAAAGGTAAATTACCGACCTATATTCTCTCCTGCTTTGCGCCTCTGGCAATGCTGATGGTGCATTACGCTCTGCTGGCAGCAAAAAATAATCCTCTGGCGCTGCGGATTAATGGCTGGATTAACATCGCTTTTGGCGTCACTGGCATTATTGCCACGTTTGTTGTTTCGCCCTGGGGACCAATGGGCACGCCTGTCTGGCAGACTTTCGAAATCTATAAGGTCTTTTGTTCCTGGTCGATTTTTTCGCTGTGGGCATTTTTCGGTTGGTACACCTTAACGAATGTGGAAAAAAACTGGCCCTTTGCGGCGCTTTGTCCGTTGGGGCTGGCGTTGCTCGTGGGATTTGCGATCCCCGACAGAGTCATGGAAGGGAAACACCCGCAGTTTTTTGTTGAGATGACGCAAGAGTCACTCCAGCCGAGCCGCTATATTCTTACTGATAGCGTCGGTGTTGCCGCTGGTCTGGCATGGAGCCTGCAACGCGACGACATCATCATGTATCGCCAGACGGGTGAATTGAAATATGGTCTTAATTACCCGGATGCGAAAAGCAGATTTGTCAGCGGCGATGATTTTGCCAAATGGCTAAATCAGCATCGACAGGAGGGGATTATTACACTCGTGCTTTCGGTTGACCGCGATGAGGATATCAACCGTCTCGCCATTCCACCTGCAGATGCCGTCGATCATCAGGGGCGTCTGGTACTCATTCAGTATCGCCCCAAATGATCTGGCTGATTTTAGTCTTTGCCAGCCTGCTTAGCGTAGCCGGGCAACTCTGCCAGAAACAGGCAACTCGCTTTGTGGCGGTAAGTAAACGGCGCAAACATATTGCACTGTGGCTGACGCTGGCATTGGTGTGCCTCGGGCTGGCAATGGCACTCTGGCTACTGGTATTACAGAACGTGCCGGTAGGCATTGCCTACCCGATGTTGAGCCTGAATTTTGTCTGGGTGACGCTGGCAGCAATAAAACTGTGGCACGAACCGGTGTCTTTTCGCCACTGGTGTGGGGTGGCATTCATTATTGGCGGCATTGTGATCCTGGGGAGTACGGTGTAATGGGCCTGATGTGGGGATTATTCAGCGTCATTATTGCTTCCGCTGCACAATTAAGTCTGGGTTATGCGGCGAGTCATCTGCCGCCGATGACGCAATTATGGGATTTTATCGCAGCGCTTTTTGCTTTTGATTTCGGTGCCCGAATGCTGGTTGTCGGCCTGGTTGGTTATCTGATCTCCGTTTTTTGCTGGTATAAAGCGTTACATCAACTGGCACTCAGCAAAGCCTACGCCTTACTGAGTGTAAGTTATGTACTGGTATGGATTGCATCAATGATACTTCCCGGCTGGGAAGGAACTTTTTCGCTGAAGGCTATGCTGGGCGTAGCCTGTATTATGTGCGGATTAACGCTGATTTTCATGCCGATTGCAAAACAACGTTACTGATGTTTTTCACCAGATTTACACTGTCGTTCCCACTCATCAGGACTATAACTGCTTGCCGAGAGGACTTTCACCGTGTGCTGCTTTTCCCGGTTAATGCAATAAAGCGCATCCTGTAGAGGAGAAAGCAGGTCACCTGATTTAACGCTAAAGTCAGTTTGCACTTCAGCAATCATTCTTATCGTGCCGCCAGCATCACAAAGCTTCAGTATGTGTCTGTTATCTTGCTTATTACTGCACGATTTTTTGACCAGCCATTCCATTGCACCATCCTGTTTAATAAGAATTTTCACATTAATTTACAGATTAACAGATAAACTCTTTATCAACGGCAATGGAATAGCGGAAATGAGAGATGAAACTAATGATTTTTTAATCCTGACGTTGCACCCACTCTTTTAGCACCTGACGTGAAATTTTAATGCCGCCGTTTTTCAACTCTGGCGGCAGCATAAGCCAACGCACTGGTTGCTGAAAACGCGCCAGCTTGTCTTTCACCCATTCGCTAAGATCAACACTTTGCTGGTCATACTCCACAACGGCTACCGGTCGATGACCAAACTCCTTGTCTGCAACGGGAACGATAAATACCTGCAAAACCGCCGGATGCGCAGCAATAACCCGCTCCACCTCTTCAGGCTGAATACCTTCGCCGCCGCTAAAGAACAGGTTGTCTAAGCGCCCGACAATAGTCAGCTTGCCATTATGCAGCTCACCACGATCGCGGGTAGCGTACCAGCCTTCGTCATTGACCAGCGGCACCAGTTGTCCGTTCCGCCAGTAACCCTCCGCCATGCTGGCAGCCCGTAGCCATACTTCATCCTTGACGATTTTGACTTCCCGCCCCGGCAACGGAAAACCGACATCAGCCAGACCGTCGGCTTCTTTCGCACACACCGTAGAGGCGAACTCTGTCAGGCCATAGCCGCAAAAGCAACGAATGCCCTGCCCGCGTGCCTGCTCCGTCAGTTCGACCGGAATTGCCGCGCCGCCAAGCAACACCGCTTTCAGGGAAACCGAACTGCGATTTACCAGCAATCGCCAGAGCTGCGTCGGCACCAGCGAGGCGTGAGTACAGCCTGCCAGCATTTGTTCCAGCGGTTGTTTGTCGCGTACCGTCATCCGCGCGCCAGCGTATAACCAGCGCCACAAAATCCCCTGACCGGAAACATGAAACAGCGGCAAAGAGAGCAACCAGTCATCGTGCTCACCAAAGGGGATCAGCGATAACACACCTTGCGCACTGGCAAGGTGTGCCTGGCAGGTATGGACAGCGGCTTTCGGCAAACCGGTGGAACCAGAAGTTAAGGTCATGGAGCACAAACGCTGCGGCTGCCACGAGGCAACGTATGCGCCTTCTCCTACCTGAATTTGCAGCGAAGTTAACGCCGGAAACGTGTTTTCTCCTTCCGGCACCAACGCGAATTGCAGAGTAAGATTGGGCAACAATTCCTCAAGCAACGGTTGCGGAAGCTGTGGGTTTACGGGCAGAACTCGCGCCCCACATTGTAGTAGCGCCAGCCAGACGAGCAGCGTTTGCGGTGTATTCCATGCCCGCAACATCACCCCGCTGCCTGCAACCACACCCTGCGCCACAAAACCCGAAGCCAACTCATCGACGCGACTACAAAGCTCGCGCCAGTTGAGTTGCTCGTTATTGAGACGCAAGGCAATGGCTTCTCCCCGCACTTGCCGCCAGTGACGCCACGGCCAGTCAGAGAAGATCATAGCAGCCGCTCCAGTGCATCCACTTCCACTAACGGCAGCGGGCTACCCGGCCAGCGACGAACCTGCTGCGCCTGCATCAGATCCAGCGTATCCAGCCCCGGAATAGTGTCGGGCGTTAACCAGGCGGCAACCCGCGCCAGTTGCGTTAAACCTAAACTCGACTCGATGGAAGAACTGATCACCGCCGTCAGCCCCAGCGCGTGGGCTGCCTGCACCTGTTCACGCACTTTCTCCAGGCTACCGGTTAGCGTGGGCTTGATAACCACAGCCCGAACCCCTTCTTCTGTCACAAAGGCAAAATCCGCCTCACGCAGACTTTCATCCCAGGCAATAGCGATGCCGGTTTCACGGGCAAACGCGCGCGAATCATCACGGGTTTTGCACGGTTCTTCAAGGAAGGCGATGCGGTCGCGGTAATCAGGGTTGACGTATTTCGCAAACTGCTGACCCTTCAGCGGCGTCCAGGCGCGATTTGCGTCAAGACGCAAATGCAGATCCGGAACCGCTTCCAGCAACAGATTCACCACCATGCCGTCGCGCACCGCTTCGTACAATCCCACTTTGACCTTCGCCACTTTCTCACCAGGCATATCGGCAAGTTTGAGGATCAGGTCGTCGGGATCGCCATTACACAGCGGCGCTGCACGGTAATTGGCTGCCTGCGGCAACGCATCAGTAAGCTCCGCCAGCGCACAGCTCACACCAAAGGCGACGGAAGGCATCTGCGGTAGCTCGCAATCACCTGCCAGCCAGTTATTTACCCAGGAAAGCAGCACGCTCTGCGCTTCTTCCCAGGTTTCCTGACTGAAACCCGGCAGTGGGGAGATCTCTCCCCACCCTTCACGCTCGCCCTCACGCAGGCAAACATACAGCCCGTCGCGGGTTTTTAACCGCCTGTCGCGCAGAACCACCCCCGCGTCCATGGGGATCTGCCAGCGGTATACCTGCGCGCTACGCATTACGGATTCCGTTTGAATTTGCTGAAATCAGGCTGACGTTTCTGGTTGAAAGCGTTACGACCTTCCTGACCTTCTTCCGTCATGTAGAACAGCATGGTGGCGTTACCTGCCAGCTCCTGCAGCCCCGCCTGACCATCACAGTCAGCATTCAGCGCGGCTTTCAGGCAGCGCAGTGCCATTGGGCTGTTTTGCAGCATTTCGCGACACCAGCGGACGGTTTCTTTTTCCAGATCCGCCAGCGGTACAACGGTGTTCACAAGGCCCATATCCAGCGCCTGTTTGGCGTCGTACTGACGGCACAGGAACCAGATTTCACGCGCTTTTTTCTGCCCGACAATGCGAGCCATATAAGAAGCGCCCCAGCCACCGTCGAAGGAACCAACTTTCGGACCAGTCTGACCGAAAATAGCGTTTTCAGCCGCAATGGTCAGGTCGCACATCATATGTAGAACATGACCGCCGCCGATGGAGTAACCTGCAACCATCGCGACAACTGGTTTCGGACAGGTACGGATCTGACGCTGGAAGTCCAGCACGTTCAGGTGATGTACGCCGGAGTCATCTTTATAGCCGCCGTAGTCGCCGCGCACTTTCTGATCGCCGCCAGAGCAGAATGCTTTATCGCCTGCGCCAGTCAGAATAATTACGCCGATGTTATCGTCATAACGCGCATCCGCCAGCGCCTGGATCATCTCTTTTACCGTCAGAGGACGGAAGGCATTGCGCACCTGCGGACGATTAATGGTGATTTTTGCGATACCGTCGGTGGATTTTTCATAACGAATGTCCTCGAAACCTTCGGAACAGTCGTGCCATTCAACCGGTGCGTAAAGCATTGCTTCATCAGGATAAATCATATTGTGTCCTTTAGTCAGAAACGCAAGATCTGCGCCAGACTTGCGATTACGCCAGCGGGATTTTCCCGGTGCGCGTTATGTCCGGCGCGAGGAATGACATGGCAGTCGGCAGCCAGTTCCGCTGCCAGAGCGCGGAATTTGCTGTCACGTTCACCACATAAATAATAAAACGTAAATGTGCGGGTGCTAAGGTTAGCACGTAAATCAGGCTGGACGGCGAGAGAAGTAGCCTCCAGCATGGCGGCAAGAGTTACACCGTTATTGTTGCTGCGCAGTGCCACCAGCTCCCGGCGTTGCTCATCGTTGAGCGAGGCAAAAACAGGCTGTTGATACCAGTCGGTAAATACCGCGGTTAACGGTTCTGAGCGAAAACGCTGCGCCCAGCGGTGATCGGAAAGCTGACGTTCTGCACGTTGTTCAGCACTTTGCAGCCCTGGATGCCCGCCTTCGACAATCACCCCACCAATCCCCGGCATCCCCTGACAAGCCGCCATCATCGCCACGCGTCCACCGAGGGAGTATCCCACCAGCCAGTAATTTAGTATGTTGTAACTAACAAGAGTGTTATGCAGCACATCGGTGACATCAGCAAAACCATCAACGCTGATAGCCATTGAACCGCCGTGTCCGGGGAGATCCACATACAATCGCGAGTAGTCCGTAAACGCCTCGCCCACTTCCTGCCATTCGCGGCAATCTCCGGAAAAACCGTGCAGAAAAACCAGCCAGGGTAAACCTGGCTTGCCGTGTTTTGCCTGCGCATGCAGGATCATAAATGGCTTACCTGCGCCAGCAACTGCTGGAGTGTTTGCGCACCATCAGTATCGTTAACGACCATTTCAATCACGGTGGTGGTCGGGGTGCGCCATGCGCCAGCCAGAGCCGATTCAAACTCATCCCAGTTTTGCGGGCGATGATATTTCAGTTCGAACATGGCGGCAGCGTGCTCAAAATGAACGTTCTGTGGCATTAAATAAAAACGCTCACGCTCGCTTTTTGGTGTGGGAAGTAGCGAGAAGATTTGCCCGCCGTTATTGTTCACCACAATTAATACCAGCGGCGCGGAAACCTGGCGCAACAAGGCCAGCGCGTTCAGGTCGTAAAGCGCCGAGAGATCGCCAACAATCGCCAGTGTCGGTTTACCGCTCGCCCGCTGAACGCCAGCGGCGGTCGAGATCAGACCGTCAATACCGCTGGCTCCACGATTGCTGTAAACCGGGTAACCTGCCGGAAGTTGCGAGAGTGCGTCGATCAAACGCACCACCAGGCTGTTACCGACAAACAGTTGCCCCTGTTCCGGTAGGTATTCGCTGATGCGGTGCGCCAGTTGTGCTTCGCCAAATGCATCGCGACGGGTAACAACTGCCTGCATCGCCTGTTCAGCCAGACGCGGGATCTCCACGCACCAGGGCTGACGTTTTTCAGCCGGATGCAACTCCAGCCAGTCAGTAATATTGGCAATCAGCCGACGTCCACGGTGATGCGCCGGGTCGAGTCGCCCTTCGATGTTATCAACAATCCAGTATTCTTCCGGTTCACAATTCGCCTGCCATTGCAGTAACCGTTTTCCGGTCAGGCTACTACCCACCTGGATCACAATCTGCGCCTGCTGTAACTCGCCAATCGCTTTAGCATTACCTAACCACAAGTCGGCACACGGCAGCGGTTGCCCGGTTTGCGACAGCACGTCGCCAATCAGCGGCCAGCCAAGAGTTTGCGCCCACTGGGCAACTTTTTTGCCCTCTTCCGCACTCATGCGCCCCGCAACCACCACGCCGCGCTTTTGCCGCCAGAAGAACCAGTCGCGCTGTTTTTCGCTCTCCAGCCGAGGGGCTTCACGCAGCCACGGTTTATCATCCTGCCACCAGTCGCCCAGGCGTTGTTGCCACGCCAGCCCCGTGTCGTCCATCTCGCCATACAGCGGTTCGGCAAACGGGCAGTTGATATGGACTCCCCCCGTATGCAGCGTACCTAAAGCGTGATCGATGGTGGAAACCAGCCAACGCGCAGGAATATCCTGGGTCGGGCGTGGTAGTGAAATGCTATGCGTGGGATGAGAAGCGAACATACCCGGCTGGCGAATCGCCTGATTCGCACCGCAATCAATCAGTTCCGGAGGACGATCGGCGGTTAACAGGATCAGTTTTTCTCCAGTTAACCCAGCCTCAATCAGCGCCGGATAGAGATTCGCTACCGCCGTGCCGGAGGTCACAATCACCGCCACCGGCTGTTTGCTGACCTTCGCCAGCCCCAGCGCCAGATGTCCCAGCCCACGCTCATCAAAATGGGTGTGATGAATGAATGCGGAATTTTCCGCTGCCGCCAGAGTTAATGGCGTAGAACGAGAGCCAGGGGCAATGCAGACGTGTCTGACGCCGTGACGTGTTAATGCTTCCAGAATGACCGCCGCCCAGCGTCGGTTAAATGCGCTTACTGACATGAGTTTGTCCGGTATCAATATTGCGGCTAAGTATAGAGAGCTACAAAATTAGATTATTGATATGAATCGATAATGATGCGACTCATTACTATTCCATTTGTAATAAAGTCCGCAGTCCTGCCGCTTTGTTGTCGATTTCCTGCCACTCTTGCTCGGGATCTGAGCCACGGACAATACCTGCTCCGGCATACAGACGCACTACATTGTCACTGATTTTTGCCGAGCGCAGGGAAACGCAGAATTCACTTTGTTGTAGAGAAAGATAACCCGCAGAGCCAGCGTACCATTCACGGGTAAACGGTTCGTGTTGCGCGATAAACTGCCGCGCCAGATCGCGCGGTAAGCCTGCTACGGCTGCCGTTGGCTGCAACTGATGCAAGCAAACCTCGTCATCTGCTTTATTGAGTGAAGTCCAGATGCAGCGACGCAGATGTTGTACTTTTCGCAGACGAAGTACCTGCGGCGGCAAAACATCCAGTGTCTGGGTATCAGACTGTAATCGCTGGCAGATATCTTCCACCACCAGCATGTTTTCACGTTGGTTTTTATCATCCGCCATCAGCCACTCGGCCAACCGCTGCGCCTGTTTATCGTCGGGGTCATTTGCCACCGTTCCGGCAAGGGCTTCAGTGCGCAGCGCTTTGTCACGCCGCCGCCATAGTCGCTCAGGCGTTGAGCCGAGAAATGCGCTTTCGCCATCAAAGCCCATGTAGAAATGGTAACAGTTAAGATTCAGTCGACGGCTGGCAGCCATCATTGCCGCCGCATTGACCGGACTTGCAAAATGCAGATCTGTCGCCCGCGCCAGTACGACTTTATCCAGCTCACCTTCCGCAATGGTGTCGGTCGCCAGTTTAATTAACCGCGTCCAGCCCGATTTGTCTGGCCAGTGGTTTTCTTGTGGAGTGGTTAAATGCAACGCGGGCAACGGTTTGGTATTCGCCAGTGTAGTAATGAATTCTTTTGCCTGATTTGCGTCATTCTGAAGGGACGTTTCGCTGAAAAGGGTCAGGCGAAAGCTCGCTTTTCCCGCACAGCGCCGCCATTCCAGACGCGGCAAAAGTAAATGACCTTGTGACGGGTCAAACGCATTCAGCCCCCAAATGCGTAAGTCGGGATGTTCCGGGTACTGACGAAGAAAACGTTGTGCCTGGTCCAACGACGTAAAGCTGGCAATCGCGCCCAGCACCGCGGCCTCTTCATCACCATTACGTTGTTGCCAGTAGAATTGCGGATACGTTTGCTGACTGGCCAACCAGCTTAAAGCATCAAAAGCGTCATTAAGGGGGAAAGGAACATCGAAAACCCGAATGCCGGGTGTCGCCGGAATCTCTTGCGACAAATGGCGCAGTAGATTTCCCAGCGCCGTAGTAAGTGATTGCACGCGGACCTCTCCCTGTTAAAAGCCTCACATTATACGGGGTACTGCACAAAAAATGCAGTACCCCAGTGTAGGGAGGTTTTAACGGCGTGCCAGCAACAGTCCTAATACCAGTCCAACGGCCGCGCCCACGCCAATCCCCTGCCAGGGTTTTTCATGGACGTAGTCATCGGCACGATATACCGCCTGCTTCGCCCGATAGTAATAGCTGTCGGAAGCCTGACTTACCCTTTTTTTCACATCATCCAGCGCCTTTTCTGCCCGCGCCTTTAGCTCAACATATTTTTGATCGGCGGGATCGCCAGAGGAGCGTAGCACCTCTTCCAGTGTTTCACTCAGTAACGTCAGGTCGTCATCGATACGTGTATCACTAAATTGATTAGACATTCTCGTTCTCCATTTACGTAAAACCTGCCACTAACTATAGACAACTGTTATCAATCACGCCTGATTAACCTCGCGCGCCATCCCGATATGCGGAATACCATCTTCCTCATAAATATCGGTCACTGGGATGAAACCAAATTGCTCATAAAAGTTTTGTAAGTGCGCCTGCGCCCCCAGATAAATCGCCTTGTCCGGCCAGTGGCGCGTACATGATTCCAGCGCCTTGCTCATCAATTGCTGACCGATTTTTTCGCCGCGTAAGGCTTCGCTGACAATCACCCGACCAATCACCACCGGTTCGAGATCATCATCACTTTTCAGGATCCTCGCATACGCCACCAGTGTCCCGTGATGCCAGCCGAGAAGATGGCGATTTTCTCCTACCAGATCATCACCGTCGATATCCTGATAAGGGCAGTTTTGCTCCACCACAAATACCGCGCAGCGTAGTTGTAATAAGGCATAAAGCTGAGAAACAGATAAATCAGAATGATGCAGATCTTGCCAGTCGATCATGGAAGGCTCCTTTGTGCTGTTTGCTTTATACTAGCTGGAATATTTTCAGCAGCGTGATGAACTCATGGAATTAATTTTTTTAGGTACTTCAGCGGGGGTTCCGACCCGAACACGGAATGTCACGGCAATATTGCTTAATCTGCAACATCCAACGCGAGCCGGGCTTTGGTTATTTGACTGCGGTGAAGGTACACAACACCAGATGTTGCACACAGCATTTAACCCCGGAAAACTGGACAGGATTTTTATAAGCCATTTACATGGCGATCATCTTTTTGGCTTGCCCGGGTTGCTATGCAGTCGTTCCATGTCAGGCATTGTGCAACCCTTAACCATTTATGGTCCGCAAGGTATCCGTGAATTTGTTGAGACAGCGTTACGCATTAGTGGCTCGTGGACTGATTATCCACTGGAGATTATTGAAATTAGCGCAGGCGAAATTCTTGATGATGGCTTGCGTAAAGTGACAGCTTATCCGATGGAACATCCGCTGGAATGTTACGGCTATCGTATTGAGGAACATGATAAACCTGGCGCGCTGAACGCCCGGGCGTTAAAAGATGCCGGTGTACAACCCGGTCCGTTGTTTCAGGATTTGAAAAAAGGCAAAACAGTCACGCTGGAAGACGGTCGGCAGATTAACGGCGCTGATTATTTAGACGCGCCTACACCGGGTAAATCAATCGCCATTTTCGGTGATACCGGCCCTTGCGATGCCGCAATCGACCTTGCTAAAGGTGTCGACATAATGGTTCACGAAGCGACGCTGGATATGGCGATGGAGGCCAAAGCCAACAGTCGCGGCCACAGCTCCACACGCCAGGCGGCGGCACTGGCCCGTGAAGCTGGTGTCGGTAAACTAATCATTACCCATGTTAGTTCGCGCTATGATGATAAAGGCTGTCAGCACTTGTTACACGAATGTCGGTCGATTTTCCCGGCAACCGAACTGGCGAGCGATTTCGCGGTGTTTAGTATTTAAGTCGAAAGCGGTGGTTAGTTGGCAGATTAATTTAATGATGCCAACGCACTTATTTGACGTATTTTTCATCTGTTTGCCGAATACGCTTGATGTCGATATCCGGCAAACAGATTTATCATTTTTAGTTTTGTGAATTGTCCAGACCTTCCGCCAGCCCAATCAGGCGAATAAATTCCGCTCTGTAGCCTTGTTGATCCGGTCCTTTCGCTTGCCGCGCCCACTGTTCGATCTGCTGCCAGGATGTATTATTCAGGTATTCAGAACCGCGCAATTTTTGCCCAAACGCAGCGACTGCTGCGCGAAAACGCATATCTTCTGAAGGTGCGTTTATTGTGGGTGCCAACGGGAATTCAACTAACTGACTTTCTTTTCCCTGCGGGTATTTCCAACGAATCTTTAACCAGGCCAGTTCTTTCGCTTTATCTGATTTCGCTGATTTGTTATCCGGGGCATAGCGTAACTTATCAATTGATGCTTTTTGCCCATTCAGCGTTAATTCGAATAACAACGTTATATGTTTACCTGCGCCAATATCCCCCGCATCAACGTTGTCGTTATTAAAATCCTCCGCCCGAAGTTGGCGCTTTTCATAACCAATCTGACGGTATTCCGTTACCCACGCGGGGTTAAACTCTATTTGCGCTTTGACATCTTTTGCTACGGTAATCAACGTCTGCCGCATTTCACTGTTCAACACTTTCTGCGCTTCAGAGAGAGTATCAATGTAGCTGTAGTTGCCGTTACCAACATCGGCAATTCGCACCATCATTGCCTCGTTGTAATTGTCATCCCCCACGCCAAGCGTCGAAAGAGTAACACCGGACTCCCGCTGTTTTTTGACCATTGATTCAATCGATTTTGGATCGTCAATACCAACGTTAAAGTCACCGTCAGTGGCCAATAAAATGCGATTGATGCCGCCCTTAATAAACCCCTTCGCCGCCTGCTGATAAGCCAGTTCCAGCCCGGCACCGCCATTGGTACTGCCTTCCGCATCCAGCGAATCAATCGCGGCATTAATTTCTGACTTGTGATTCCCTGAGGTAGAAGGCAACGCAATACGGGAGTCGCCAGCGTAGGTTACGATGGCAATGTTATCCTGCTCACGAAGTTCTTTGACCAATAATTTCAACGAAGACTGAATAAGTGGCAAACGTTCACTAGAAATCATTGAACCAGAAGTGTCGATAAGAAAGACCAGATTAGAAGCTGGTAACTCTTCACTTTTGCGATCTTTCGCCAGGATATCAACTTTCAGCAATGTTCGCTGCTCATTCCAGGGCGCAGATGCCAGTTCATAGCGCATAGCGAAAGGTATTGGCTTAGTGGCGGGAACAGGCTCTTTATTATTGCTTTTATCATTAATAACCCAGTCTGACGGAAAATAATTGACCATCTCCTCCACCCGCACAGAGTCTGGCGGAGGTAACAGCCCTTGATTGAGGAAACGCCGTACATTTGCATAGCTGCCGGTGTCGACGTCAAGGCTAAACGTCGCCAACGGGTTTTGCGCTACCTGCTTAACCGGATTATCATCGAACTGCTGGTAGCGAGCTGTTCCTGGATTTGCGATACGTGTAGCTTTTGCTTTAGCCGCTCTTTCAAATGTTGGCGCTTCCTGCAATCGCCCCTGCAAAGCCTGTTTGTCTGAGGATTGTTGCGCTTCATGCTGGGCTAAGGTTTTTGCTTTCGCATCTGCAGCGGCTTTAGCGGCGGCGGCTCTTTGCTCCGCCACTTTTGTTGCCGCTTGTTGCGCGGCAAGTACTTGCTGGTCTGTGGGTGTAGTAGATTGTTGTTGCTGACTTTCCTTATCATCAGATTCCTGCCCACATCCTGACAAAATCAAACTACTAATAAGCAACATGATTATATTTTTATTTCGCATATAAAATCCTTTTAAATAAACTCAGCTACCAGACATAAAATAGACTCTTTGTATAATCCGACCAATCTTAATAAAATACAATCCCGAAACCCATAACAAATAATGATTCAACAACAAAACCTATTAATAATTTGTATATGAAAAAAATAACTTTCCCCTTTTTTATATTGTTCTTGCTTTCACTTCCTCTAATTGTTTTTTATCAACCCTGGGTCAATGCATTACCGCCAACGCCCCGGCACGCAAGTCCCGAGCAATTAGAAAAAACAGTTCGTTACTTTACACAAACTGTGCATCCACGTAGTGCTGACAATATTGATAATCTGAATAGATCCGCAGAGTATATAAAAGAGGTCTTTGTCAGTAGCGGTGCCAGAGTTACCGTGCAGGACGTCCCCATTACTGGTGGCCCCTACAAAAACATTGTTGCTGATTACGGTCCTGCCGATGGATCGCTGATTATTATTGGGGCGCACTATGATTCCGCAACCAGTTATGAAAACGACCAATTAATCTATACGCCAGGCGCGGATGATAACGCCAGCGGCGTCGCCGGACTACTGGAGCTGGCACGTTTGTTACAGCAGCAAGCGCCGAAAACAGGCGTTCAACTAGTCGCCTATGCGTCGGAAGAACCGCCCTTCTTTCGTAGCGATGAAATGGGGAGCGCGGTACACGCCGCTTCGCTTGAGCGTCCGGTGAAATTAATGATAGCGCTGGAGATGATTGGTTATTACGACTCCGCATCCGGGAGTCAGGATTACCCTTACTCTGTCATGTCCTGGCTTTATCCCGACCGTGGTGATTTTATTGCAGTGGTTGGCAGAATGCAGGATATCAGCGCTGTGCGTCAGGTAAAATCTGCGTTGTTATCAGCAACAGAGTTGCCTGTTTATTCTATTAACGCACCGGGATTTATTCCCGGTATCGATTTCTCCGACCATCTCAATTACTGGCAGCAAGATATTCCTGCCGTCATGATTACAGACACTGCGTTTTATCGAAATAAACAATATCACCAGTCTGGCGATACTGCAGACAGACTCAATTACCAGAAAATGGCGCAGGTAATTGATGGCGTTATTAGTTTGTTGCATAACAGTAAATAATGAAAATTTCTCGAGGCAGCTCCAGAAAAATGACTGCTGTAATTTTATTTTGTGGCATCTGATTTAAGATGCGAAAAATGAAATTCAACGGAGGAAAACAAATGGGAATGATTGGTTATTTTGCGGAAATTAATTCAGAAAAGGTTAACCAACTGCTTGAGTCTACTGAAAAACCTTTGATGGACAATATTCACGACACGCTTTCAGGTTTACGCCGACTGGATATTGATAAGCGCTGGGATTTTTTACATTTTGGCCTGACAGGTACCTCTGCTTTTGATCCCGCGAAGAATGACCCGCTAAGTCGTGCCGTGCTTGGTGAACACAGCCTCGAAGATGGCATAGATGGTTTCCTGGGATTGACCTGGAATCAGGAGTTAGCCGCGACAATCGACCGCCTGGAAGCTCTGGATCGAAGTGAGCTGCGTAAACAGTTTTCCATTAAGCGACTCAATGAAATGGAGATTTATCCGGGAGTGACCTTTTCAGAAGAGTTAGAGGGGCAACTCTTTGCGTCGATCATGCTTGATATGGAGAAGTTGATTAGCGCGTATCGACGTATGCTGCGACAAGGGAATCATGCGCTGACGGTTATTGTTGGGTGATGGTGTCAAAGGCACCATAAAAAAACCGCCGAACATGTCGGCGGCTTTCTGACTTACGAACTGACTGCTTACATCAGCGGCATTGCCAAACGTACAATGCTGATCAGCGGTTGCGGCCATACACCCAGCACCAGTACCAACAGTGCGGAGATCAGCACCACGATGCCGCCTGCCGTGTACTGCCAGTCTGACGGTGCATCACGGTTTGGCTGTTCTGAACCATGAAGGTACAGGCTCACCGCCACGCGCAGGTAGTAGTAGAGGCCGATTGCCGAACCGACAACCACAGCGCCCACCAGCCACCACAGGTGCGCCTGAACACCGACCGCCAGCACGTAGAACTTACCGATAAAGCCCAGCGTCATCGGGATACCGGCCAGTGACAGCATCATCACCGTCATCACCGCCGCGAGGATCGGACGATGCCAGAACAGTCCGCGGTAAGAGAACAGGGAATCAGCATCCGGGCCACGATACGGGCTGGACATCAGGCTGACCACACCGAACGCGCCGAGGCTGCTGAACAGATAACCGGCGAGGTAAACCCCTACCGCTTCCATCGACATCTCGCCGGTTTGCAGCGCAATCAGTGCCACCAGCAGATAACCGAGGTGAGAGATAGACGAGTAACCGAGCAGACGTTTGATATTGGTCTGGCTCAGCGCCATCAGGTTACCGAAGATGATGGAGGCAAAGGCGATAATCGCCAGCACCACGCGAATCGCTTCGCTGTCGCCCACCGGTGCGTAAAGGAACAGACGCATCACCACGCCGAAGATAGCGATTTTGCTCGCCGTCGCCAGGAAGGTGGAAACCGGCGCAGGCGCGCCCTGGTATACGTCTGGTGTCCACAGGTGGAACGGCACCAGAGAAAGTTTGAAGCCGAGGCCGACAATCATCAGGCCAAAACCCGCCAGTAACAGCGGCTCGTTGAGCATACCATCACCGAGGTTTTTACCCAGCGCGACGAACGACAGGTCGCCAGACTGCGCGTACACCAGCGCCATACCGAACAGCAAGAAAGAAGACGCTGCGGCAGAAAGAATGGTGTATTTGATACTGGCTTCCAGCGAACGTTTCTGGCGGAAAGCGTAACCGACCAGGCCAAACAACGGCAGAGAGATCAGTTCGATACCGAGGAACAGAGACGCCAGATGGTTGGCATTCGCCAGCAAGATCCCACCCAAGGCGGCAATTAACACCAACAGGTAGAACTCGTCCTTGTTGTCGTTATAACCTTCAAGCCACGGGTAGGCAAAAGTACAGGTGGCGAGGCTCGCCAGCAGTACCAGCCCGGTGTAGAGCATGGCGAAACCATCAACACGCATCAGCGGCGTGACGTCCATAGCGCCCGCCTGGCCAACAAACCAGAGCGAAACCAGCGCCGCGTTAAGCCCAATGACCGACAGCGTGGCGTTGAGGAAGTGATTGCGTCGCCACGCAATGGAGAGCATCACAACCACCACCGTCAAGCCGACGATCAGCAACGGTAGCAGTGCGATCAGGTTTTGTGGAGTTATTGTCATGGCGATTTACGGCCTTGTAGTAGTAACGGAATTAACAAACCACTGCTGGATATTGCCAATCGCGGAGTGCGAGGTATCCAGAATCGGCTGCGGCCAGAAGCCCAGCAGTACCAGCAGCACCACCAGCAACAGGATCATAAACAACTCACGCAGCGACATCCCTGGCAGTTCCTGGCTGGCAATCTCGCTTTTCGCCTTACCGAAGTAAGCGCGATGCAGCATTGCCAGCGAATAAACAGACGCAAAGACCAGCCCAAAAGTAGAGATAACGGTAATGACCGGGACGACCTGGAAGCTGCCGAACAGAATCATAAATTCACCGACGAAGTTACCAGTGCCCGGCATCCCAAGCGTTGCCACAGCAAAGAACAGCGACAGTGCTGGCAGCCATTTCATTTTGCTCCACAGACCGCCCATCATGCGCATGTCACGGGTGTGGATACGTTCATAGAGCTGACCGCAGAGAATAAACAGACCCGCCGCCGACAAGCCGTGCGCAATCATCTGAATAACCGCGCCCTGGTAGGCCAACTGGCTGCCGGTATAGATAGCAATCAGCACGAAGCCCATGTGGGAAACCGAGGTGTAGGCGATCAGACGTTTGATATCAGTCTGGGCAAAGGCCATCCACGCACCGTAGAAGATGCCGATAACACCCAGCCACATCGCGATTGGCGCAAACTCTGCCGACGCGTTCGGGAACAACGGCAGGGAGAAACGCAGCAGACCGTAAGCGGCGGTTTTCAGCAAGATCCCCGCGAGGTCAACGGAACCGGCAGTCGGTGCCTGGGAGTGGGCATCTGGCAACCAACCGTGCAGTGGAACCACCGGCATTTTCACCGCAAAGGCGATGAAGAAGCCCAGCATCAACAGATATTCCACACCGCTGGACATTGGCGTATTCAGCAGCTCTTCATAGTTGAAGGTCCAGACACCAGTCGCATTGTAGTGAACGAAGACCAGCGCCAGGATGGCGATCAACATCACCAGACCACTCGCCTGGGTGTAGATGAAGAATTTGGTTGCCGCCGTGATACGCGTTTTACCGTCAGAAGCTTTATGCCCCCACAGTGCGATCAGGAAGTACATCGGCACCAGCATCATTTCCCAGAAGAAGAAGAACAGGAACATGTCGATGGCAAGGAACACGCCGATAACACCGCCCAGGATCCACATCAGGTTGAGGTGGAAGAAGCCCTGATATTTTTCGATCTCATTCCACGAGCAAAGTACCGCCAGCACGCCGAGCAGACCTGTCAGCACGACCATCAGCAACGACAGACCATCAATGGCGAGGTGAATAGAGATTCCAAAACGCGGGATCCACGGCATGTCGAATTCAGACTGCCACTGCGGAATTCCGGCGGATTGCGTCAGTGAATAACCGCCCTGCAACCACAGTTGCAGCGACAGCGCCAGCGTCAATCCCATGGTGATTAGCGCGATCCAGCGCGGCACCTTTACGCCAAAGCGTTCGGTCTGCCAGCACAGGAAGCCGCCAATAAAGGGAATTAATATTAGCCAGGGTAGTAACATGGCGATCTTTATTCCTTGTAAAAGTCCCGTCAGGACCGGATTTTCAACGAATTCTCACGACAGAAAATTCACTTCGGATTGGGGGGAGTGTCGGATGCGCCGCTGTAGTGGCTTATCCGACCTACGTTCTTATATGCCCGAGGGCAAATCCCACAATCCTTAACTCAACGCAGTACCATCAACAGTGCCAGCACCACGACCGCACCGATGCTCATGGATGCCACATACCAGCGCAGGTAGCCGTTCTCACTGAGCAACAGACCTTTACCCGCAAAGCGCGAGAGGATCGCCGGGATGTTCATCATTGAGTTCAGCGGATCGCGTTTCAGCAACCAGGCGATCCCCAGGAACGGTTTGACGAACACTTTGTCGTACAGCCAGTCAAAGCCCCAGGCGTTGTACCACCAGGTCCCCAGCAGACGACCCGGTGCACTGTTGGCGATAGAAGTCACCAGAGTACGTTTACCCAGCCACAGCCAGGCTGCCAGCAAAATGCCAACAACCGCAACCACGCCAGAGGTAATTTCCAGGGTCAACATACTGCCGTGTGCCAGCTCCGTGGTTTGCGGAAGCACGCCCTGCAGCGGCGGTACAATCAGTGCGCCAACGAAGGTGGAAAGGATCAGCAGCACAATCAGCGGCAGGCTGTGGGTGATCCCTTTCACGGCGTGAGCGTGAATTTGTTCTTTTCCGTGGAAGACGATGAAAATCATACGGAAGGTGTAGAGCGAGGTCATAAACGCACCGACCAGACCAGCCACCATCAGATTGATATGACCATTCGCCATCGCACCCGCGAGGATCTCATCCTTACTAAAGAAGCCCGCAGTGACCAGCGGCAGTGCCGACAGCGCCGCGCCGCCCACCAGGAAGCAGAGATAAACCAGCGGAATAGATTTACGCAGACCGCCCATCTTGAAGATGTTCTGTTCGTGATGACAGGCCAGAATGACAGAACCGGATGCCAGGAACAGCAGCGCTTTAAAGAATGCGTGGGTCATCAAGTGGAAAATCGCCGCATCCCATGCCTGCACGCCAAGCGCGAGGAACATGTAGCCAATCTGACTCATGGTGGAGTAAGCGAGAACACGTTTGATGTCGGTCTGTACCAGCGCAGCAAAACCAGCCAGCAGCAAGGTAACCGCCCCGACAATACCCACCAGATGCAGAACTTCCGGGGTCATCAGGAACAGGCCGTGGGTACGGGCGATCAGGTAAACACCTGCGGTTACCATGGTTGCGGCGTGGATCAGCGCAGAGACAGGCGTCGGGCCAGCCATCGCGTCGGCAAGCCATGTCTGCAACGGCAACTGCGCAGATTTACCAACCGCACCACCCAGCAGCATCAGCGTCGCCCACATCAGCATGTTATTGCCGTCTGCAAAGTGCGCCGGTGCCAGTTCCACCATTTCGCGGAAGTTCAGCGTGCCCAGTTCGTTGTAGAGAATGAACAGCGCGAAAGCGAGGAACACGTCACCGACACGGGTCACGACAAACGCTTTCATTGCCGCGGCACCATTCTTCGGATCGGTGTAATAGAAACCGATCAGCAGATAGGAGCACAGGCCCACGCCTTCCCAGCCGAGGTACATCAGCAGCAGGTTGTCGGCCAGAACCAGAACCACCATGCTGGCAATGAACAGGTTGGTGTAAGCGAAGAAGCGAGAGTAGCCCTCTTCACCGCGCATATACCAGGAGGCGTACATGTGGATCAGGAAACCCACACCGGTGACCACTGAGAGCATGGTCAGTGACAGGCCGTCCAGCACCAGGTTGAAACCGATGTTAAAGTCGCCTACCGACATCCACGTCCACAGCGGCTGGCTGTAAGCCTGCTCACCGTTAGCGAAGAAATCGACGCCGATAAAAGCAGTCACCAGCGCAGCCAGGCCCACAGAGCCAACGCCAACGATCGCTGAGACATTTTCAGACCAGCGTCCGCGAGAGAACGCCAGCAGAATGAAGCCAATTAATGGCAAAATAATGGTTAAGGCAAGCATGTTCATCCGCGCATCTCACTTACTGAATCGATGTTCAGGTTCTGGCGACGACGGTGAAGTTGCAGCAGCAGCGCAAGACCGATACTCGCTTCCGCCGCCGCGAGGCTGATGGCAAGAATGTACATCACCTGACCGTCGGTCTGGCCCCAGTAGCTCCCGGCGACCACAAAGGCCAGCGCGGAGGCGTTAATCATGATTTCCAGACCAATCAGCATAAACAGCAGATTGCGACGGATAACCAGACCGGTTAAGCCAAGAACGAACAAGATTGCCGCGAGGATCAGTCCATGTTGTAAGGGGATCATGCGTGCTCCTCCGTTTTTCTTTTCGCGCTGTCGTCTTTGCGATTGCTCAGCACTTCACCCGCACGCTCTTCGCGACCGACGTGGAAGGCCACAACCAGACCGGCCAGCAGCAGCATAGAGGCCAGTTCAACCGCCAGCACGTAAGGCCCGAACAGCGTAATACCCACTGCTTTGGCGCTGATTGGCGTACCGTCGATACCCTGATCGTTAACACCGAGAATGGCGTAAACAATCACCACCAGCATGATGGCCGACAAAATTGCCGGACCAATCCACACCTGCGGTTTCAGCCACTGGCGTTCCTGTTCGATTTCCGAACCGCCCAGGTTGAGCATCATCACCACGAACACGAACAGCACCATAATGGCACCCGCGTAGACGATAATTTCCAGCGCACCGGCAAAGTAAGCGCCCAGTGAGAAGAACACCCCGGAAATCGCCAGCAGCGAAATAATCAGGTACAGCAGTGCGTGTACCGGATTGGTATGGGTGATCACTCGCAAGGTCGCAAGTATGGCTATCAGGCCACAGATATAAAAAGCGAACTCCATTGCCCCTCTCCTTACGGTAACAGGCTCTTGACGTCGATAGGCTTGGCTTCGTTCTCTGCTTCGCCCTTATCTTTGCCGTCGATTGCCATACCTGCCATCCGGTAGAAGTTATATTCCGGGTATTTGCCCGGACCGGAGATCAGCAGATCCTCTTTCTCGTAAACCAGATCCTGGCGTTTGTATTCCCCCATCTCGAAATCCGGGGTTAACTGAATCGCCGTGGTCGGACAGGCTTCTTCGCACAGACCACAGAAAATGCAGCGTGAGAAGTTGATGCGGAAAAATTCCGGATACCAGCGACCGTCTTTGGTTTCTGCTTTTTGCAGCGAGATACAGCCGACCGGGCAGGCTACTGCGCAGAGGTTACAGGCTACGCAACGCTCTTCGCCGTCCGGATCGCGGGTCAGAACGATACGACCACGATAACGGGGCGGCAGATAGACCGGCTCTTCCGGGTACATTCGCGTTTCGCGCTTGGCAAACGCGTGCAGGCCGATCATCCAGATACTACGAACCTGGGTGCCGAAACCTACTAACAATTCTTTTAAGGTCATGGTCTTAGTGCCCCTTATTGCGCCTGCCAGAGAATGACAGCCGCCGTTACCAGCAAGTTGATCAGCGTCAGCGGCAGGCAGATTTTCCAGCCGAAGGACATTACCTGGTCATAACGCGGACGCGGCAACGACGCACGAATCAAAATGAACATCATCATAAAGAACGCAGTTTTCAGCGCGAACCAGATGAATGGCGGTAACAACGGGCCTTGCCAGCCACCGAAGAACAACGTCACCATCAGTGCGGAGATGGTCACAATCCCGATGTATTCACCCACGAAGAACAGGCCGAATTTCATCCCGGAATATTCAATGTGGTAACCATCCGCCAGTTCCTGCTCGGCTTCCGGCTGGTCAAACGGGTGACGGTGACATACCGCCACGCCCGCGATGGCAAAGGTAATAAAACCAAAGAATTGCGGGATGACGTTCCATACATGCGCCTGGCTGTTAACGATGTCGGTCATGTTGAATGAACCGGCCTGCGCCACCACGCCCATCAGGGAAAGCCCGAGGAACACTTCGTAGCTTAGGGTCTGCGCAGAAGCACGCATCGCACCCAGCAGCGAGTATTTGTTGTTACTTGACCAGCCCGCAAACAGCACTGCGTAAACCGCCAGACCTGCCATCATCAGGAAGAACAAAATCCCGATGTTCAGGTCGGCAACCACCCAACCCGGACTGACTGGTACAATCGCAAAGGCCAGCAGCAACGAGGTAAAGGCGATCATCGGCGCAAGGGTAAAGATGACGCGATCCGAGAATTTCGGGATCCAGTCTTCTTTAAAGAACATTTTGATCATGTCCGCGACCAACTGAAGCGAACCGCCCCAGCCAACACGGTTAGGTCCGTAACGGTTCTGGAACAGCCCCAGCAGACGACGTTCACCAAAGCTCATGAATGCCCCGCAGGTGACAACCACCAGCAAGATCACCACCGCTTTGAGGATGGTCAGCAGGATCTCAATCAGTTCCGGTGATAACCAGGTCATTGTTGTGCCTCCTTGAGATCCTCAAGATGCGCGCCAGCCAGCACCGGAGCAATGCCGGACATGCCCATCGGCAAGCCCACCTGCCCTGCCGTCAGCCCTTCTGCGATTTCAACCGGTAGCGTGACCGTGTTGCCATCGTAACTAAAGGAGACGCGAGTACCCGCATTCACGCCCAACTTCGCGGCATCTGCCGGGTTGAGTTTGATATACGGCTGCGGCATACGGCTCTGGAATACCGGAGCACGCTGTGACAGTTCATCGCTGCCAAACAGATGGTAGTACGGCGCGATACGCCATTTCCCTTCCTGCGGCTGGAAGCGTGCCGGTACGCTGGTGAAGTAATCCAGACCGTTTTCGCTGGCTTCAAACAAACGCACGCCCGGATCGCCAAAGCGCAATTTGCCACCCACTTCGTCCTGGAATTTGTTCCACGCCTGCGGGGAGTTCCAGCCCGGTGCCCAGGCAAACGGCACTTGCGAACGGTGCGCGGTCGGCTGGTTGTTACCTTCCATCGAGAAGGTGAACATGGTGTCGATATCCTGCGGCTGACGCGGTTCATGAACGCTGATATTGGCGCGCATGGCGGTACGGCCACTGTAACGGTGCGGCTCACGAGCCAGTTTCTGACCACGAATGCGGAATGTCGCATCCGGCGCGGCATCTTTGATGCCAGCAAGTTCCGGGATCTTCGCCACGACGGCGTCAATCACATGGTCGAGCTGCGTCCAGTCCACTTCTCGACTCAGCAGCGTACTGTGCAGCGAGTGCAACCAGCGCCAGCTTTCCAGCATCACCGTTTTGCTGTCGTAGTAAGACGGATCGTAAACCTGGAAGAAACGTTGAGCACGACCTTCGTTGTTGATCACCGTACCATCGCTTTCAGCAAAGCTGGCAGCGGAAAGCACCAGATGGGCGTTTTCCATAATCGCCGTGCGCTGATGGTCAACCACCATCACCAGCGGCGCTTTTGCCAGCGCGGCGTTCACGCGGGTCGCGGAAGCGTGACGATGTAGATCGTTTTCCAGCACCACCACTGCATCGGCGCGTCCGGTTTCCAGTTCGGTCAGGGCTTCTTCAAGCGAACCGCCGCCCATAATGCCCAGCCCCATACTGTTTACGGAACGGGCAATCATAGTGATACCTACGTCAGCGCCGCGACCTTTCAGGGCTTTCGCTACGTTAGCTGCAGCCTGAATCACTTCTGTACTACCGGCGTTAGTGCCGGAGATAATCAACGGTTTCTTCGCACCAGCCAGTGCCTGTACGATGACGTCGACTTTGCTTTGCAGCTCCGGCTCGATACCGTCAACCGCTGGTGCGGAGTTGTCCAGCGCGTGAGCGATGGCAAAACCTAAACGTGCCTGATCTTCAACCGGTGCGCGGTAAGTCCACGCCGCGATGTCATCCAGGCGGGTGTCATCAACGTTAGTAACAAACAGCGGGTGCTTGGCACGTTGGCCAATGTTGAGGATTGCCGCAATCTGCCAGTCAGCCACTTTCTGTGCTGCCGCCATTTCGCGCGCTTTGCCTTTTACTGCCTGACGAACCGCCAGCGCGACGCGTGCCCCGGTCTGTGTAACATCTTCGCCCAGCACCAGTACTGCATCGTAAGATTCGATTTCACGCAGTGCCGGAGTATAAATGCCACCTTCACGCAGCACTTTCAGCGCCAGTTGCAGACGTTCCTGCTCACCGTGAGCGATACCGGTGTAGAAGTTTTCTTCGCCAACCAGTTCACGCAGCGCAAAGTTGCTTTCCACGCTGGCACGCGGAGAACCGATGCCGATGACTTTCTTCGACTGACGCAGAATATCTGCCGCACCTTGCATCGCCTGCTCGGCGTTGAGGGTGATGAAATCATCGCCACGACGCTGTACCGGCTGACGTGGACGATCCTTCAGGTTGACGTAGCCGTAGCCGAAACGACCACGGTCGCAGAGGAAGTAATGGTTTACCGTACCGTTGTAACGGTTTTCGATACGACGCAGTTCACCATAACGTTCACCCGGGCTGGTGTTACAACCGATGGAACATTGCTGGCAGATACTCGGCGCAAACTGCATATCCCATTTACGGTTATAACGCTCGGAGTGCGTTTTATCGGTGAATACGCCGGTCGGGCAAATTTCCACCAGGTTACCGGAGAACTCGCTTTCCAGGGTGCCGTCTTCCGGGCGACCGAAGTAAACGTTGTCGTGCGCGCCATAAACGCCCAGATCCGTACCGTCAGCGTAATCTTTGTAGTAACGCACGCAGCGGTAGCAGGCGATGCAGCGGTTCATTTCATGAGAGATGAACGGCCCCAGATCCTGATTGCGGTGGGTACGTTTGGTGAAACGGTAGCGACGGAAGGTATGCCCGGTCATCACGGTCATATCCTGAAGATGGCAGTTACCACCCTCTTCACAGACCGGACAGTCGTGCGGGTGGTTGGTCATTAACCACTCGACCACACTTTCACGGAACTGTTTCGCTTCTTCGTCGTCAATGGAAATAAAGGTGCCATCGGAAGCCGGTGTCATACAGGACATCACCAGGCGACCACGCGTGTCTTCCGCGTTTTGGTATTGCTTCACCGCACACTGGCGGCAAGCACCGACGCTTCCCAGCGCCGGATGCCAGCAAAAGTAAGGAATATCAAGGCCCAGAGACAGACAAGCTTCCAGCAGGTTGTCCGCTCCGTTGACCTCGTATTCTTTGCCGTCTACATGAATTGTAGCCATTAGCATGCTTCCAGTTTTCTCAGTCATAGACTGAGCGTTAATCGAAATTCGGTTACCAGCGCTCTTTCAGCAGGTTCGGCTGAATCCCATTAATCAAATGGGTATTGCTGAACGGCTGTTTGATTCCCGCTTCAAATTCTTCACGGAAATATTTGATGGCACTCTGTAACGGCTCCACTGCACCTGGTGCGTGGGCACAGAAGGTTTTACCCGGGCCTAAGAATCGACACAGTTGCTCAAGTGTTTCGATATCGCCAGGCTGACCTTCGCCACGCTCCAGTGCACGCAGAATTTTCACACTCCACGGCAGACCATCGCGGCACGGCGTACACCAGCCACAGGATTCACGGGCGAAAAACTCTTCCAGGTTACGTACCAGCGACACCATGTTGATCTCGTGGTCAACGGCCATCGCCAGCGCCGTACCCAGACGGCTACCCGCTTTACCGATACTTTCGAACTCCATCGGCAGGTCAAGGTGCGCTTCTGTCAGGAAGTCAGTGCCCGCGCCGCCTGGCTGCCAGGCTTTGAATTTCAGCCCGTCACGCATACCACCAGCGTAATCTTCAAGGATTTCACGCGCGGTAGTACCGAACGGCAGTTCCCACAGACCCGGATTTTTCACCCGACCAGAGAAGCCCATCAGCTTGGTGCCAGCATCTTTGCTTTTCGAGATGTTCTGATACCACTCCACGCCGTTAGCGAGGATCGCCGGAACGTTACACAGGGTTTCGACGTTGTTAACACAGGTCGGTTTGCCCCATGCGCCTGAGGTTGCCGGGAATGGCGGCTTCGAGCGCGGGTTAGCGCGACGCCCTTCCAGAGAGTTGATTAACGCAGTTTCTTCACCGCAGATGTAGCGTCCTGCCCCGGTATGGACGAACAGTTCGAAATCAAAACCTGTTCCCATAATGTTTTTACCGAGCAGCCCCGCTTCGGTCGCTTCGGCAATGGCACGACGCAGATTCACTGCCGCTTCGATATATTCGCCACGCAGGAAGATGTAGCCGCGATACGCTTTCAGCGCAAAGGCAGAGATCAACATACCTTCCACCAGCAGGTGCGGCAGTTGCTCCATCAGCAAACGGTCTTTATAGGTGCCCGGTTCCATTTCATCGGCGTTACACAGCAGGTAACGGATGTTCATGGATTCGTCTTTCGGCATCAGGCTCCACTTCAGGCCAGTAGAGAAGCCCGCGCCGCCGCGCCCTTTCAGACCGGAATCTTTGACCTGATTGACGATTTCGTCCGGAGAAAGCCCGGTCAGCGCCTTACGCGCCCCTTCGTAACCGTTTTTGCTGCGGTATTCGTCCAGCCACACCGGCTGTTTGTCATCGCGCAGACGCCAGGTCAGCGGATGCGTTTCGGGAGTACGGATAATGTTTTTCATTTATACCGCTCCAGCAGTTCAGGGATCGCTTCCGGGGTCAGATGCGCGTGAGTGTCCTCATCGATCATCATGTTTGGCCCTTTGTCGCAGTTCCCCAGGCAGCAGGTTGGCAGCAGCGTAAAGCGACCGTCAAACGTCGTTTGCCCTGGTTTGATATTCAGTTTTTTCTCCAGCGCCGCCTGAATTCCCTGGTAACCGTTGATGTGACAAACCACGCTGTCACAATAGCGGATCACATGGCGACCCACCGGCTGGCGGAAGATCTGGCTGTAGAACGTTGCCACACCTTCAACATCGCTTGCCGGAATACCCAGAACGTCAGCAATCGCGTGGATCGCGCCGTCCGGCACCCAGCCACGCTGCTTCTGAACGATTTTCAGCGCTTCAATGGACGCCGCACGCGGGTCTTCGTAGTGGTGCATCTCGTGCTCAATCGCTTCACGCTCTGCCGCACTCAGCTCAAAAGCCTCGGTTTGTGGTTGTTGATTCTCGTGCATAATTAGCGGTCCACATCTGACATAACAAAATCGATACTGCCCAGATAAACAATCAGGTCAGACACCAGGCTGCCGCGGATCGCCGCCGGAATTTGCTGCAAATGCGCATAACTCGGGGTGCGGATACGGGTGCGATAACTCATGGTGCTACCGTCACTGGTCAGGTAGTAACTGTTGATCCCTTTGGTCGCCTCAATCATCTGGAAGGACTCATTGGCAGGCATCACCGGCCCCCACGACACTTGCAGGAAGTGGGTGATCAGGGTTTCGATATGTTGCAGCGTGCGCTCTTTCGGCGGCGGCGTAGTCAGCGGGTGATCCGCTTTGAACGGGCCTTCCGGCATGTTGTTGAGGCACTGCTCAAGAATGCGCAGACTCTGGCGCAGCTCTTCCACTTTCAGCATTACGCGGGTGTAGCAGTCAGAAACGCCACCACCGACCGGGATTTCAAAGTCGAAGTTTTCATAGCCAGAATAAGGACGCGCCTTACGCACGTCGAAGTCGATCCCGGTGGCACGCAAGCCAGCACCTGTGGTGCCCCACTCCAGCGCCTCTTTCGCGCCGTAGGCGGCAACGCCTTTGGAACGGCCAATCAGGATGGTGTTACGCAGCGCGGCTTTCTCGTAAGAAGCCAGACGTTTCGGCATCCAGTCAAGGAACTCACGCAGCAAGCGATCCCAGCCTCGCGGCAGGTCATGCGCCACACCGCCAATACGGAACCACGCCGGATGCATACGGAAACCAGTGATTGCTTCCACCAGATCGTAGATTTTCTGACGATCGGTAAAGGCAAAGAACACTGGCGTCATTGCACCGACGTCCTGAATAAAGGTGGAGATATACAGCAGGTGGCTATTGATGCGGAACAATTCGGAAAGCATTACGCGGATTACGTTAACGCGATCCGGCACGGTGATCCCGGCCAGTTTTTCTACCGCCAGCACGTATGGCATTTCGTTAACGCAACCGCCGAGGTATTCGATACGGTCGGTGTACGGTATGTAACTATGCCAGGACTGGCGTTCGCCCATTTTCTCCGCGCCACGGTGGTGATAGCCGATGTCTGGTACGCAGTCGACAATCTCTTCACCATCGAGCTGCAGAACGATACGGAAAGCCCCGTGCGCCGACGGGTGGTTCGGACCGAGGTTGAGGAACATGAAGTCCTCGTTTTCGGTGCCGCGCTTCATCCCCCACTCTTCCGGTTTGAAGGTCAGGGCTTCCATCTCCAGATCCTGTTTGGCTTTGGTCAGCTCAAACGGCGAGAATTCGGTAGCACGCGCCGGGTAATCTTTACGCAGCGGGTGACCTTTCCAGGTTTGCGGCATCATGATGCGACGCAAGTTCGGGTGACCGTCGAAAGTAATGCCAAACAGATCCCAGGTTTCGCGCTCATACCAGTTGGCGTTCGGGAACAGTTTGGTAAAAGTCGGCACATGTAGATCGTTTTCTGCCAGCGCCACCTTTAGCATGATGTCGCGGTTGCGATCGATCGAAATCAGATGGTAGAAAACGGAAAAATCGGCGGCAGGTAACCCTTCGCGGTGTGTGCGCAAACGCTCGTCCATGCCGTGTAAGTCAAACAGCATGACGTAAGGTTTCGGCAGTTTCTTTAAGAAATCGCCAATTTCCAGTAATTGTTCACGCTTGATCCACACAACGGGAACCCCGGTGCGAGTCGCCTGAACAGTAAAGGCATCCGGCCCAAAACGGTTGCGCAGTTCGCCAATCACCGGATCATCAAGATGATCACGGGTCTGCCAGGCGGGTTCTTGCGCGGTTAAGTCGGTCATATTGTTCACCATTGCATATGGTCCGTGGTGACTGTCGGCGTAGTTAACTTCGCGAAATAGATTTAGGAATAAGCGAAGAAAAATGCCTTTGCCGACAGGCGCAAATTAAATCTCGTCAGGTGTGCGCAGGTTGGTAACGGCAATGCGTTCACCGCGCTTGCGTTCGCGCTCTGATTGCATATTGGCGCGATATACGCCCTGATCGCCAACCACCCAGGAGAGCGGGCGACGTTCTTTGCCGATAGATTCCTGCAATAGCATCAGTGCCTGCATGTACGCTTCAGGACGCGGCGGGCAACCCGGGATATACACATCAACCGGAATGAATTTATCAACACCCTGCACAACGGAATAAATATCGTACATACCGCCGGAGTTCGCACATGCGCCCATGGAGATAACCCACTTCGGCTCCAGCATCTGGTCATAGAGACGCTGAATAACTGGCGCCATTTTGGTAAAACAGGTTCCAGCCACCACCATCAGGTCAGCCTGACGCGGCGAAGCACGCAATACTTCTGCGCCAAAACGCGCCACGTCATGAACCGCGGTAAACGAGGTCACCATCTCAACGTAACAGCAGGAAAGACCGAAGTTATACGGCCAAATTGAGTTTTTACGACCCCAGTTAACCATGTCATTGAGCTTGCCCATAAACACGTTTTTATTAACTTCTTGCTCCAGAGGGTCGGTTACGATCTCCTGCTTTTGCAGGGGGTAACGGTCGTTCTCACCGTTGGGATCTATGCGGGTGAGCGTATAATCCATCTTAATGCCTCGCGGTTAGCGTTGACGATTAGCGATACTGTTCGTTTCCGGGTTCACACGCTCGCGGCGTGAACGCGCGGGCGTCCAGTCCAGCGCGCCAATACGCACCAGATAAACCAGACCTGCCAGTAACACAAAAATAAAAATTGCCGCTTCTACAAAGCCAATCCAGCCGCTTTCGCGAATGGAAGTTGACCATGCGAACAGATACAGCGCTTCAACGTCGAAGATAACGAAGAACATGGCCACCAGATAAAACTTGGCAGACAGGCGTAAGCGGGCGGAGCCGACCGAGTCGATACCTGATTCAAACGGCACGTTTTTTGACCTCGCGCGCGCGCGACCGCCTAAAAACCAACCGCCAATCAACATCAGGCAACACAGGCCAATGGCAACGATAAGAAAGATAGCGAATGCCCAGTGATGAGCGATGACTTCAGTGGATGTTGACATACTCATTGCTTACTCATCAAAAGTAGCGCCAGATTCACTGCTCTTCACGGCAGATGGACGCCACATCGATTCATGGGGAGGAATAAAAAAAACCTTACAATCGCTGTAGAAACTATTTTATACAGCTAATTGATGTGGTCTTTTACTCCTTTCTATAACCTTTTGTCAACTTTAACAAAGGTTTCTTCACATTAATTTACATGATATCAACAACTTTTGCATTTAATGCCTTTACCCCCAGATTGTTGACAACTCCAGGAAAATTAGATGTTGTTGAATCGTGTCCGTTGTGAAGCAATGGAAAAAATACGGGCCTATTTTGACAGGAATTGGTGACGATTCCTCCCCCCAAAAGAGAGTATTTTCTTGATCTGTGACACGCTTTTGTTAACCCATAACAAAAACACAGCAATAATTTTACTCATTTTTTAACATTATTGTAGCAGGAGATTTTTTTCAGGCGATTTTTTGTTCGTTAGCGTGGGGAATGGCTGGTGATTGAAAAATGAACATTTTTGTTCGTTGTCGGGAACATTCGTAAGGTTTTATTGTAAAAAAAAGCCACTGGCGTTTTATTAATCACCAATGGCGTTTTTTACTGAATTGTTATTGCCTGGAGATTATTCGTAATCCCCTTCAATCAACAGGGAATCGTCCCCTTCCTGAGCAGTCAACGGGTTGTATTGCCACGGGTTGTGATAACTCTCCATGGCCTGGTATATCACCTGCGCCAACTCATTGTCGCAGGACGGATCATAGCACAGCAAATATTCGGTATCTGGTAGTGGTGGTAAACCATCTACCGCACTCAAAACGCGCAGGTCAGGACTCATCATCTCAACCGGTCTTGCCGTCACACCAAGGCCCGCTTTTACTGCAGCACGAACCGCCGGTAGCGTAGAGGCGACATAAGCCAGACGCCAGGGAATATCCGCTTTATTGAGCGTTGCCAGAACCATGTCACGGAACGGACTAGGATCATCCAGCAGCACAAGAGGGATCGGTTCACCTTTTTGCAATACATATTCCGCAGCGCAATACCAGTGTGTTGGAGAAGTACGCAGATTCAACGCCTTAAAGGTATCAGGACGATGAGTGGTAACCATTAAATCCACTTCCTGGGACTTCAGCATTTCTGCCATATAGGCATTGCGCTTAACGCGGACATCCAGCGCAAGTTTCGGATAAACCGAGCTTACGCGATTGAGCAGGAAAGGTAAGATCGTATCAGCAGATTCATCTGAAGCACCGATAGTTAACACGCCCTGAAGATTACTGAACATCAATGATGAGCAAGCCTCATCATTGAAACGCAGGATTTTCCTGGCGTAGCCAAGAAGCTGAATACCATGTTCAGTCAACAGTTTGTTGCGACCATGCCGAGCGAACAGTTCTTTCCCAACGAGTTGTTCCAGACGTTGCATTTGCTGACTAACAGCGGACTGAGTACGACACACAGCGGAAGCTGCGGCAGCAAAAGTGTTCAGATCGGCAACAGCAACAAATGTTCTCAGCAGATCGAGGTCGAGGTTAATTATCGGACGATTTGCACTTATCATATATTATCACTTACTGGCGGCTCATACTGAGCTGGTTAATGCTGTGCACACACAAACAAGCAATTCCATTTGTAATGTGCCTCCCTGGCAGTTTCATCCGGAACCCGGACGAAAGTAAAAATGCATATGAGTTGCACTAAAAAATGTGGCTCACATTGTTCCGTTATAATGCCTGAAGTAGATCACAGAATATATCTTCAGGAATCGCATATCTATTAAGTTACTCACTCTTTTCTATTTATGACATGCGCGAGTTTGTGTAAATGTAAATGTTGGTCCTTGCTCCACTCTCTCGCAACGGTGCGGCTCGAACATGAGCGCGAACAAATAGCGAGAGTAAGCCTGCATCAAAGCAGGTGTTCCGTCATTAAAGCAAGCATTTTACCCTAAAAACCTTTTATTTATAAGGGTCATTGCGAATTATCTGATGCAAAGTTATGTTATGTTAGGCAAAGTAATCTTCTATTATTAATATGCACAACAAAGTCTTTTTGAATATTAAATAATAATTAATTAGCACCACCTGCATACATTAATTCCTCTTAACAATAATTTCCTCCGTCACCACCTATATGCCCCACCGGCGATCACTACTCTGTTAATGTTTCACTTATAACGAAAATATCATGAATGCTTTATGTTCGTGATTTCTTAAACCGAAGAAATTTTACACATTTATCTAACAGGTAAAAAAACCACATCCTGAATTAATACACAGAATAAATCACTACTAAATCTCATTTATTAAGTATATGCATCTTATTATTTAACGATTATTAAGTTATTAACAGCACAATTCCGCTTTCTCTCCTGGCAAAATCTTGTTCTGCAGAACTTCAAAACGCCGCCTCGGGGGAGTACATTGTTCTAAGCTGACTTCCACGGCAGGGAGTGGCGATAACAGCAAAAAAGGTCAAGATTCATGTCACCCATTGAAAAATCCAGCAAATTAGAGAATGTCTGTTATGACATCCGTGGTCCGGTGCTGAAAGAAGCAAAACGCCTGGAAGAAGAAGGTAATAAGGTATTGAAACTGAACATCGGCAACCCAGCCCCGTTCGGTTTTGACGCTCCCGATGAGATTCTGGTTGACGTGATACGCAACCTCCCGACAGCTCAGGGTTATTGCGATTCAAAAGGCCTCTATTCTGCACGTAAGGCTATCATGCAGCATTACCAGGCACGTGGCATGCGTGATGTTACCGTGGAAGATATTTACATCGGAAATGGTGTATCGGAGCTTATCGTTCAGGCAATGCAAGCATTGCTGAACAGTGGGGATGAGATGTTGGTTCCTGCACCTGATTACCCGCTATGGACAGCGGCAGTTTCGCTCTCAGGCGGTAAAGCGGTGCACTATCTTTGCGATGAATCCTCTGACTGGTTCCCGGATCTCGATGACATTCGCGCCAAAATTACGCCACGCACGCGCGGCATTGTTATTATCAACCCGAACAACCCAACAGGCGCGGTTTATTCCAAAGAGCTATTAATGGAGATTGTGGAGATTGCGCGTCAGCATAACCTCATTATCTTCGCTGATGAAATTTACGATAAAATCCTCTACGACGACGCCGAGCATCACTCGATCGCGCCGTTGGCTCCTGACCTGCTGACCATTACCTTTAACGGGCTGTCGAAAACGTATCGTGTTGCGGGATTCCGCCAGGGCTGGATGGTGCTGAACGGGCCGAAAAAACACGCCAAAGGTTATATCGAAGGTCTGGAAATGCTGGCCTCAATGCGGCTGTGCGCCAACGTTCCCGCGCAACACGCGATACAGACAGCGCTGGGCGGCTATCAGAGCATCAGCGAGTTTATCATGCCGGGCGGGCGTCTTTACGAGCAGCGTAACCGTGCGTGGGAGTTGATTAATGATATTCCTGGCGTTTCCTGCGTAAAACCTCGCGGCGCGCTATACATGTTCCCGAAAATAGACGCCAAACGCTTTAATATTCACGACGACCAGAAAATGGTGCTGGATTTCCTGTTGCAGGAAAAAGTTCTGCTGGTACAGGGAACCGCATTTAACTGGCCGTGGCCGGATCACTTCCGCATTGTCACGCTGCCGCGTGTTGATGATATCGAACTGTCCTTGAGCAAGTTCGCTCGTTTCCTTTCTGGTTATCATCAGTTGTAATCTTAAATTCACTGCCGGAGATTGCATCCGGCAGTGTTATCCCCCCACAATGACCTCATGATGCCATCACTCGTAAGGTCGCTATGAAACAGAGCCATTTTTTTGCCCACCTCTCCCGCCTGAAGCTCATTAACCGCTGGCCGTTGATGCGTAACGTGCGGACTGAAAATGTGTCCGAACACAGTTTGCAGGTAGCGATGGTCGCCCATGCGCTGGCAGCCATCAAGAATCGCAAATTTGGCGGCCAGGTTAATGAAGAACGTATCGCGTTGCTGGCGATGTACCACGATGCCTCTGAAGTGCTCACTGGTGATCTTCCTACTCCGGTGAAATACTTCAACTCGCAAATCGCCCAGGAATATAAAGCCATTGAGAAAATCGCTCAGCAAAAACTGGTCGATATGGTTCCGGAGGAGTTGCGGGATATTTTTGCACCATTAATCGATGAACATGCGTATAGCGATGAAGAAAAGTCGCTGGTTAAACAGGCAGATGCGCTGTGTGCGTATCTGAAATGCCTGGAGGAACTCGCAGCCGGCAATAATGAGTTCTTACTGGCAAAAACGCGGCTGGAAACGACGCTTGAATCGCGCCGCAGTCAGGAGATGGACTACTTTATGGAAGTGTTTGTTCCCAGCTTCCATCTGTCTCTCGATGAGATTAGCCAGGATTCACCGCTGTAAGCCGACGTAGGCCTGATAAGACGCGCCAGCGTCGCATCAGGCCTACGTCGGTGGCGACATCAGGAGCTCGTCAAAACGGAAACAGCATCGGGATCATCACCACGCAAACCGCCATCACAATAATGGTAAACGGAACCCCCAGCTTCACAAAATCACTGAAGCTGTAATTCCCCGGCCCTAAAACCAATGTGTTAACGGGTGAAGAGACTGGTGTCATAAAGGCAGCGGATGCTGCCATCGCCACAACCATGGCAAAAGGATAAGGCGATACGCCCATAGTTTTGGCAGCAGCCAGCGCAATCGGGGCCATCAACACCGCCGTCGCAGTGTTAGAGATAAACAAGCCTATAACCGCCGACAAGACAAACAAACAGACCAGCATCATATGCGGCCCGTAACCACCGCCAATATCCATTAATCCTTTCACCGCCAGCGCGACGCCACCGGTTTTTTGCAATGCCACAGCAAACGGCATCATCCCAACGATCAAAATAATGCTCGGCCAGTGAATAGACTTATAGGCACTTTCAGCATCGATACAGCGGAATTTGCCCATCAGCAGGCAGGCAATGATAGCCGCAACAGGATTAGGAATTTCATCGGTCAACATTAACGCCACCATCAACACCAGACAGAAAATGGCATGGGGTGCCTGACTGTGAGCGGGCGATGCTTCACTCACCTCTTCCGGTAAGTTTAACGCCACAAAGTCGCGGCCTTGTTTTGCCAACATACCGATAAGCTTCCAGTTACCGACCACCAGAATAATGTCACCCAACAGCAGAGGCTCATCCGCCAGCGAACCTTCCAGCGCCACACCGTTGCGTTTCAGCCCCACCACATTTAGTCCGTAGCGGGTACGAAAGCCAATTTCACGCACCGATTTGCCAATAAGCTCTGACTCAGGAATTAATGAAATTTCTGCCATACCGACATCAAGAGCCTGATCGGAAAAATACTCGCCGCGCAAAACCATCGGCTCCAGCAATTGTTCACTACAAAATTGACGGAGATCGACGTCAGCCGCAGACATATCAATAAGCAAAACGTCACGCGCGCGGAATTCAGACACCCCGTTCACGTTCACGATAACGCGACGAAAACGCCGCCAGCGTTCAACACCAATGACGTTTGCGCCATAACGTTCACGCAATTTGAGATCGTCCAGTCGTTGGCCAATCATCGGTGAACCGGGACGAATAGCCAGACGACGCGCACGCCCGGTAAGACGGTATTCACGAATGAGATCGCGGAAGGTGCGACGCGTCCAGCCTTCGCGCTGCGGAGCCTGGGTATCCCCTTTTAGCATAAAGCGCATCACTAGCATGTATAAAATGCCAAGTACCAATACGACCAGGCCGATAGGGGTTACGCTAAAGAAACTGAAACCATGATAGCCTTCACGTAGCAGCTCACTGTTCACCACCAGGTTAGGCGGCGTCGCCACCAGCGTCATCATGCCGCTTATCAGTCCGGCAAAACTCAATGGCATCATCAGGCGCGACGGCGACGTCTGCATACGCATAGCAACACTTAACACAACAGGAATAAAGATAGCGACGACGCCGGTTGAACTCATAAACGCGCCAAGACCGGCAACTGTCAGCATCAGTAAAACCAACATTTTGATTTCACTGCTGCCCGCAACTTTGACCAGCCATGTCCCCATCACGGTTGCAACGCCTGTACGAACTAAACCATCGCCAATAATAAACAGGGCGGCGATCAGCACAACGTTAGGATCGGAAAAGCCGGAAAAGACTTCGGTGATAGTCAGCGTACCGCTTAATGCAAACGCGACAATGACAAACAAAGCGACAGCATCCATACGCACTCTGCCCGTCGCAAACAAGACTATCGCAATCGCCAGCAATGAGAGAACCCAAATCAATTCACCGTTCACAACATATCCTTGTTAATTGAGGGGGATGGTTTGATTCTGCCACAAAAAAGCCCCGTCGGGACGGGGCTAAATCATGATCTGGCGTTTCACGCAATAATAACGTCACCATTTGGCTGTTTGGTCACGGTAATTTGCTCCAGACTATGAAGGACCAAATCTACCTCATTCAGACGCGGGGTGTCTGCCGGTGCATTAACAGCAATAACATGGCAACCTGCCGCCAGACCAGAAAGCAAGCCAGCGGGAGCATCTTCCACTACCACGCATTCCTGCGGCGCAAGCCCCAGCAGTTGCGCGCCTAACAGATACGCATCCGGCTCAGGTTTTCCACGCTTAACCCGTTCAGCGGTAACAAACACCTCCGGCGCAGGAAGTCCGGCCACTTTATGGCGCGCTCGCGCAACTGGCATAGAACCTGAAGTGACAATTGCCCACGGAATACCCGCTTTATTCAAATGATTGAGTAAAGCTATCGCCCCCGGGAGCGCGGTAATGCCTTCGGTTTCCGTGGCCTCGATTTGTTCCAGACGCGTAAACTCGGCGGCAATTTCTGCCTCGGTTTTCCCCGCCATAAAGTGACGCAGAGACGTTATTGCCTGTTTACCGTGAATAAAAGCAAGCACCTCTTCCGGCGTTAGCCCATGCCGTTTCGCCCAGTTGCTCCACGCCCGCTCTACCGCAGGCAGGGAGTCCACTAACGTACCATCAAGATCAAACAGAAAACCTTTGCACCGCACGCAGGCCTCCTCAGGCGTTAATGATTTGATTAATTTCGTTGGTACTCAAATGATACTGACGCGGGCAGGAATGCCAGACGTTCAACATGCGCTGATATTTCTCCCACATTGGTGTCTGGGCATTAAAGCCATGAGTTCCAGCGTCAAAATGCGTGTAACGCCCTTCGACATTAACCATAAAGCGTACATAACCGAGATAACGCGCTTCAGTAGCGGCGTCGAAGCCGAGGAAAGTGACACGGCGTTCATCGATAGCTTGCTGATCCTGCAAATTAGACCAGGAAACATGCAGCGCGTGATACATCTCCATAATGTCGATGATAGTGCGGCAGGTTTCTTCTTTCAGCTCGCCAAACTCGCGATCCAGCTCGCGCATCTGTAACCCATAGCCACGCTCAATGATTGTTTGCAAGCGACGGTAACGTTCAGCATTTGCCGGATCGAGCATAGTCATCATTTTGTACTGGTTAGACAAAATAAGACGTTGCGCGTTGGTCATTTCCATTGTTGACTCCTGTATCACTTTACTACGGTGAAAAAAAAGAAGGCCGATGTCTGCCTTCTTTTATATGCGTAATCAGGGATCAATTACAAATCATCAAGGAAAGTTTTATCCAGTTGTTTGAAGGCGCGCTTAAGCGTGTCAGCTAATGCCTGATAGTCAGGCTTGCCTTCTACCGGTGCTAACGCTTGCCCGGCTTCCTGCAATTTACCGCGAACTTCATAAAACCAACTCAGGATCGCTGGCGGTAATGGCGTAACGGAACGCTTGCCCAGCCACCACAATCCCTGCATCGGTAAACTCAGAGCGAACAATGCTGTAGCAACTGCCGGACCAAGCTGACCGCCCAGCGCAATCTGCCAGCAGAGAGTAAATACGGCGATCGGCGGCATAAAGCGGATCGCATACCGCGTCATCTTAATAACGCGATTTTCAACAAACACCGGGGCAAGGCGTTTTTCCAGCGGCCACGTCTTTGAGTAGTGCTGTCCCCGGCGGAACAAACTAAAAAAATTAACAGAACGATTATCCGGCGTTGACATGCTTCACCTCAACTTCACATATAAATATTCAAAAATTTGTGCAAATTCACAACTCAGCGGGACAACGTTCAAAACATTTTGTCTTCCATACCCACTATCAGGTATCCTTTAGCGGCCTGAAGGCCTAAGTAGTACATATTCATTGAGTCGTCAAATTCATATACATTATGCCATTGGCTGAAAATTACGCAAAATGGCATAGACTCAAGATATTTATTCCATCATGCAAAAAAAATTTGCAGTGCATGATGTTAATCATAAATGTCAGCGTCATCATGCGCTACGCTCTATGGCTCCCTGACGTTTTTTTAGCCACGTATCAATTATAGGTACTTCCATGTCGAGTAAGTTAGTACTGGTTCTGAACTGCGGTAGTTCTTCACTGAAATTTGCAATCATCGATGCAGTAAATGGTGAAGAGTACCTTTCTGGTTTAGCCGAATGTTTTCACCTGCCCGAAGCACGCATCAAATGGAAAATGGACGGCAATAAACAAGAAGCGGCTCTAGGTGCAGGCGCCGCTCACAGCGAAGCGCTCAACTTTATCGTTAATACTATTCTGGCACAAAAACCAGAACTTTCTGCGCAACTGACTGCTATCGGTCACCGTATCGTACACGGCGGCGAGAAGTATACCAGCTCCGTAGTGATCGATGAGTCTGTTATTCAGGGTATCAAAGATGCAGCTTCTTTTGCACCGCTGCACAACCCGGCTCACCTGATTGGTATCGAAGAAGCACTGAAATCTTTCCCGCAACTGAAAGACAAAAACGTTGCTGTGTTCGACACCGCGTTCCACCAGACTATGCCGGAAGAGTCTTACCTCTACGCCCTGCCGTACAACCTGTACAAAGAGCACGGCATTCGTCGTTACGGCGCACACGGCACCAGCCACTTCTATGTAACCCAGGAAGCGGCGAAAATGCTGAACAAACCGGTAGAAGAGCTGAACATCATCACCTGCCACCTGGGCAACGGTGGTTCCGTTTCTGCTATCCGCAACGGCAAATGCGTTGACACCTCTATGGGTCTGACCCCGCTGGAAGGTCTGGTAATGGGTACTCGCTCTGGCGATATCGACCCGGCTATCATCTTCCACCTGCACGACACCCTCGGCATGAGCGTTGACGCAATCAACAAAATGCTGACCAAGGAGTCTGGCCTGCTAGGTCTGACCGAAGTAACCAGCGATTGCCGCTATGTTGAAGACAACTACGCGACGAAAGAAGACGCGAAGCGCGCAATGGACGTTTACTGCCATCGCCTGGCGAAGTACATCGGTGCATACACTGCGCTGATGGATGGTCGTCTGGACGCAGTTGTATTCACCGGTGGTATCGGTGAAAATGCCGCGATGGTTCGTGAACTGTCTCTGGGCAAACTGGGCGTGCTGGGCTTTGAGGTTGATCATGAACGCAACCTGGCTGCACGTTTCGGCAAATCTGGTTTCATCAACAAAGAAGGCACCCGCCCTGCTGTTGTGATCCCGACCAACGAAGAGCTGGTTATCGCGCAAGACGCCTGCCGCCTGACCGCCTGATTCCACACCGCCAGCCCTGCTGGCGGTGCTGTTTTGTAACCCGCCAAACTGGCGGTAACGAAAGAGGATAAACCGTGTCCCGTATTATTATGCTGATCCCTACCGGAACCAGCGTCGGTCTGACCAGCGTCAGTCTTGGCGTGATCCGTGCAATGGAACGCAAAGGCGTTCGTCTGAGCGTTTTTAAACCTATCGCTCAGCCGCGTACCGGTGGCGATGCGCCCGATCAGACAACGACTATCGTGCGTGCGAGTTCTTCCACCACGACAGCCGCTGAACCGCTGAAAATGAGTTACGTTGAAGGTCTGCTTTCCAGCAATAAGAAAGATGTGCTGATGGAAGAGATCGTCGCGAACTACCACGCCAACACCAAAGATGCCGAAGTGGTTCTGGTTGAAGGTCTGGTCCCGACACGTAAGCACCAGTTTGCCCAGTCTCTGAACTACGAAATCGCCAAAACGCTGAACGCGGAAATCGTCTTCGTTATGTCTCAGGGCACTGATACCCCGGAGCAGTTGAAAGAGCGTATCGAACTGACTCGCAACAGCTTCGGCGGTGCAAAAAACACCAATATCACTGGCGTTATCGTTAACAAACTGAATGCTCCGGTTGATGAGCAGGGTCGTACTCGCCCGGATCTGTCTGAGATTTTCGATGACTCTTCCAAAGCGAAAGTCAACAATGTTGATCCGGCGAAGCTGCAAGACTCCAGCCCGCTGCCGGTTCTCGGCGCTGTGCCGTGGAGCTTTGATCTGATCGCAACTCGTGCGATCGATATGGCACGCCACCTGAACGCCACCATCATCAACGAAGGCGACATCAACACTCGCCGCGTGAAATCTGTGACTTTCTGCGCACGCAGCATTCCGCACATGCTGGAGCACTTCCGTGCCGGCTCTCTGCTGGTGACTTCCGCAGACCGTCCTGACGTACTGGTTGCCGCTTGTCTGGCTGCAATGAACGGCGTAGAAATCGGTGCTCTGCTGCTGACTGGCGGCTATGAAATGGACGCGCGCATTTCTAAACTGTGCGAACGTGCTTTCGCTACCGGCCTGCCGGTATTCATGGTGAACACCAACACCTGGCAAACCTCTCTGAGCCTGCAAAGCTTCAACCTGGAAGTTCCGGTTGACGATCACGAGCGCATCGAGAAAGTTCAGGAATACGTTGCTAACTACATCAACGCTGACTGGATCGATTCCCTGACTGCAACTTCCGAACGCAGCCGTCGTCTGTCTCCGCCAGCGTTCCGTTATCAACTGACCGAACTGGCACGCAAAGCAGGCAAACGTATCGTTCTGCCGGAAGGCGACGAACCGCGTACCGTTAAAGCAGCCGCTATCTGTGCCGAACGTGGTATCGCAACGTGCGTACTGCTGGGTAACCCGGCAGAGATCAACCGCGTTGCAGCGTCTCAGGGCGTAGAACTGGGCGCAGGCATTGAAATCGTTGATCCAGAAGTGGTTCGCGAAAACTATGTTGCTCGTCTGGTCGAACTGCGTAAGAACAAAGGCATGACCGAAACTGTTGCACGCGAACAGTTGGAAGACAACGTGGTTCTCGGCACGCTGATGCTGGAACAGGATGAAGTTGATGGTCTGGTTTCCGGTGCTGTTCACACCACCGCAAACACCATCCGTCCGCCGCTGCAGTTGATCAAAACTGCACCGGGCAGCTCTCTGGTATCTTCCGTGTTCTTCATGCTGCTGCCGGAGCAGGTTTACGTTTACGGTGACTGCGCGATCAACCCGGATCCGACCGCAGAACAACTGGCTGAAATCGCAATTCAGTCTGCTGATTCCGCCGCTGCTTTCGGTATCGAACCGCGCGTGGCTATGCTCTCCTACTCCACCGGTACTTCTGGTGCAGGTAGTGACGTAGAGAAAGTTCGCGAAGCAACTCGTCTGGCTCAGGAAAAACGTCCTGACCTGATGATCGACGGTCCTCTGCAGTACGACGCTGCGGTAATGGCTGACGTTGCGAAATCTAAAGCGCCGAACTCTCCGGTTGCAGGTCGCGCTACCGTGTTCATCTTCCCGGATCTGAACACCGGTAACACCACTTACAAAGCGGTACAGCGTTCTGCCGACCTGATCTCCATCGGGCCGATGCTGCAGGGTATGCGCAAGCCGGTTAACGACCTGTCCCGTGGCGCACTGGTTGACGATATCGTCTATACCATCGCACTGACCGCGATTCAGTCTGCACAGCAGCAGTAATCTCGTCATTATCCGCAGCCATGCGCTGCGGATATCTGAACCGGAAATAGTCACTATTTCCGGTTTTTTATTCTCTTAATTTGCATTACTCCTTTCTGATTATCTTGCTTAACTGCGCTGCATCAATGAATTGCGCCATCTCACTTTGCATACTTACCACTTTGTCTTGTGCAAGGGAAAATTTGCGCTATGTCCGCAATAACTGAATCCAAACCAACCAGAAGATGGGCAATGCCCGATACGTTGGTGATTATCTTTTTTGTTGCTATTTTAACCAGTCTCGCCACCTGGGTTGTTCCGGTGGGAATGTTTGACAGTCAGGAAGTGCAATATCAGGTTGATGGTCAGACGAAGACTCGCAAAGTTGTAGATCCTCACTCATTTCGCATTCTGACCAACGAGGCAGGCGAACCCGAGTATCACCGAGTACAACTGTTCACGACGGGAGATGAACGCCCTGGTTTGATGAACTTCCCGTTTGAAGGGCTAACCTCTGGCTCGAAATATGGGACAGCCGTTGGCATCATCATGTTTATGCTGGTGATTGGCGGCGCGTTTGGTATCGTGATGCGCACAGGAACCATTGATAACGGGATTCTCGCGCTTATCCGCCACACTCGAGGGAATGAAATTCTTTTCATTCCGGCACTGTTTATTCTCTTTTCACTCGGCGGTGCGGTATTTGGCATGGGGGAAGAGGCCGTCGCCTTTGCCATCATCATTGCCCCACTAATGGTACGCCTGGGTTACGACAGTATTACCACCGTCCTGGTAACCTACATCGCAACGCAAATCGGTTTTGCCAGCTCGTGGATGAACCCGTTCTGCGTGGTTGTCGCCCAGGGGATTGCTGGCGTTCCTGTCCTTTCCGGCTCCGGGTTGCGCATTGTGGTGTGGGTTATCGCCACTCTGATTGGCCTCATCTTTACCATGGTGTACGCCTCACGGGTGAAAAAGAATCCTTTGTTGTCACGCGTGCATGATTCCGATCGCTTCTTCCGCGAAAAACAAGCTGATGTTGAACAGCGGCCGTTCACTTTCGGTGACTGGCTGGTATTGATTGTCCTGACCGCCGTCATGATCTGGGTGATTTGGGGCGTGATCGTTAACGCCTGGTTTATTCCAGAGATTGCCAGCCAGTTCTTCACTATGGGTCTGGTGATTGGCATCATCGGCGTTGCCTTCCGCCTTAACGGTATGACCGTTAACACCATGGCCTCGTCATTTACCGAAGGGGCGAGAATGATGATTGCTCCTGCACTGCTGGTCGGTTTTGCCAAAGGGATTTTACTGCTGGTTGGCAATGGCGAAGCGGGTGATGCCAGCGTGCTGAATACTATTCTCAATAGCATTGCCAATGCCATTAGCGGCCTGGATAACGCGGTCGCGGCCTGGTTTATGCTGCTCTTCCAGGCGGTATTCAATTTCTTTGTGACATCCGGTTCTGGTCAGGCAGCGTTAACCATGCCTTTACTGGCACCGCTTGGCGATCTGGTTGGCGTTAACCGTCAGGTTACCGTGCTGGCGTTCCAGTTTGGCGATGGCTTCAGCCATATCATTTACCCGACCTCGGCTTCGTTAATGGCGACGCTCGGTGTTTGCCGGGTAGATTTCCGTAACTGGCTGAAAGTGGGTGCAACACTGCTTGGACTGCTGTTTATTATGTCCAGCGTCGTGGTGATAGGCGCTCAGTTAATGGGTTACCATTAAGTCAATAATCCCCTTGCCAGTCTCTGGCAAGGGGAACTGATTACAATAGCTCTCTGGCTGCCGCCACAATATCATGCGCGGTTAACCCGTACTCTCTCTGTAAAAAGTCCTGAGTTCCAACCTGACCATAACGCTCCTTCACGCCCACGCGACGCATTGGTATTGGGCAACTTTCGACTAATACCTCGGCAACGGCTGACCCTAGCCCATTGTGAATACTATGGTTTTCACAGGTCACAATACGCCCCGTTTTCTCGGCATAATTTTTAATCAACATTCGGTCAACAGGTTTAAGAGTAAACATATCAATTACTGCCGCACTTACACCGCTCTGTTCCAGTTGACGTGCGGCCTCCAGGGCTTCAGCCACCATAATGCCATTAGCAATCAGCGTGATGTCAGTACCTTCACGCAGTACATTGCCTTTACCAATAGAGAAGGTTGTCCCAGGAGAATAAATACTTGTCGCTTGCTTACGGATCGTACGAACCCAGTAAAACCCATCAAGCTCTACAAGCTGGCGTAAAATATCACTAAACATCACCGCATCGGTCATCTCCATCACCACCGAATGCGCCAGCCCACGCACAATTCCCATATCTTCAAATGACATATGTGTTCCGCCATTGTGGCAAGCGGTAACACCCGCATCAGAAGCAATCACTTTGACATTAGCACGCTGGTAATCAAGCGACATAAAGAGCTGATCAAAACAGCGACGACTGGCAAATGCGGTAAAGGTATGCACGAATGGCTTGCGCCCGGTTAAGGCCAGCCCTGCAGCGGTGCCGATAACATTAGCTTCCATAATGCCGCAATTAATGACGTACTGTGGATAATCCCGCGCCACGCTGTCCATTGCCATGGAACTCATTAAATCAGCCTCAAGGGCAATGACAGAATTACCGTTTTCAATCTGTTGCGCAATAAAGCCTGCATAAATTTTGCGCATCTCGATGCTGTCTTTTTGTCCTGCCGGTGCGAGCTTAATCATGCATGGCCTCCAGTTGGCGAATTGTTTCGTTTAGCGTCTCCTTCATTTCTTCCGTGAGGCGTAAATGATGAGAATTACTAAGTTGCTCAAGACACGCTACCCCCTGCCCTTTGATACTATCGAGAATGACTACTCTCGGTCTGGCCTCGGCTGGTAGAACAGGTTTAACTACATTCAACAACCCCTCAATATCATCGCCCTTCACTGTCACGACATCAAAACCGAAAGCGCGGAATTTTCCTTCTAAATCAAATGGATTAATAATTTCATCCAGTTCGCCATCAAGCTGCTGTTTGTTCCAGTCCACAAACACAGTGAGATTATTCAAACGATGATGAGCAATAAACTGGAAGGCTTCCCAACATTGGCCTTCGTTAAGTTCACCATCGCCAACAATACAAAAAACCCGATTCTTGCGCCCCGCCAGTTTATGCGACAGCGCCATCCCTCCTGCAATGGATATCCCCTGCCCCAGCGATCCTGTAGTGGCATCAACACCACGCGTTTTTAGCCGATCCGGATGACTTGGTAAGCGAGTTCCGTTCTGATTTAAGGTGCTTAATTCTTCCAGTGGAAAATAACCTTTCAGCGCCAGAGTACTGTAGAGCGCAGGTCCGGCATGCCCTTTTGACAATACAAAATAGTCACGATCAGGCCAGTCGGGATCAGCAGGATCAATTTTCATCACCGCGCCATAAAGAACTGCCAGCGTTTCCACAACAGACATGCTGCCACCATAATGACCAAAGCCAAGATGAGTTAATGATTTAAGCGTCTGGATACGAATATCCCGTGCAAGTTGTGTCACTTCTTTAACATTCATGATTTGGCTCCGCTCTTCTCCTGCACTTTGGCAGCGAGTTTGTTATTGGCGAAAATGTTCCAGGCAACCAGCAGCACAAATAGCGCTACTACAAGTCCGGTTATGGCAAAAGGCGAGAGATAACGCGCCAGGTTCCCGAGAACGATGCCGACAGCACCAAAATCCGCATCGGAAAAGGTCGTATTTGCAAAGCCTATCGCCCCCAGAACTGGCAATAACAGCACTGGCAGGAAGGTAATCAATAAACCATTCGCAAAAGCACCAATCATCGCGCCGCGACGCCCACCCGTAGCATTACCAAATACACCCGCAGTTGCTCCGGTGAAGAAGTGAGGAACGACACCAGGAAGAATCAGCACCAGTTTCATCTGTCCCAACAAAAATAGCCCCACCAAACCACCAAGAAAACTAAATAAGAAGCCAACTAACACTGCATTTGGCGCATACGGATACACAACCGGACAATCGAGGGCGGGACGCGCATTCGGCACCAGCTTTTCTGAAAATCCGGTAAATGCCGGAACAATTTCAGCAAGGATTAAACGCACACCTTGCAGAATGATAAATACGCCTGCGGCGAAGGTGATGGCCATAATAATGGCGTAGACAAGGTAGTTTTGACCGCCACTAAACTGGCTTTCAACGTACTCGCGCCCCGCACTGATCGCCATGATCAGATAAATCACCATCATCGTAAGGGAAATAGAGATGGAGCTATCGCGCAGGAAGCTCAGATTTTTGGGCAAATTCATCTCTTCGGTGGAACGCGAACCTTTACCGCACATGCTGCCAATCCAGCCAGAGAGTACATACCCCAAAGTACCAAAGTGACCAAAAGCGATTTCATCATTCCCGGTAATACGCCTCATGTAACGTTGTGCTAATGCAGGGAAAAACGCCATCACTAATCCCAGAATAAGAGAACCGGTAAATACCAGTGATATACCTTCAAAACCAGCCACTGTCAGAATCACACCAATCATGCAGGCCATATAAAATGTGTGGTGTCCGGTCAGAAAAATATATTTCAAGCGGGTAAAGCGGGCAACAATAATATTCGCTACCATACCAAATGCCATAATAAGCGCCGTCGACGCGCCATATTTTTCCAACGCAATAGAAACAATAGCCTCATTATTCGGAATGATACCCTGAATATTAAAGGCATGTTCAAACATACTACCCAGCGGATTTAAAGAACCAACCAGAACAGTGGCACCACCGCCCAGAACAATAAATCCGAGAATGGTTTTAATTGTGCCTTTAACAACATCTGAAAATGCTTTTTTCTGAGCAACCAGACCGATTAAGGCAATCAAGCCGACCAGTACCGAGGGTACTTTGAGTATATCAACAACAAAATTCAGCGTTTCAAGGATAAACATATCCACCTCGCTTCAATTAAGGTTATTGTTTTGCGAACCAGTTACGCAGTTGCGTTTCAAGTTCATTAATATCAATGATGTTGTTGATAACCACCAACTGACTTTCCGGTACGCTGGCACTGGCGGCAATATCTTTAGCCATCACAAATAAATCGGCAGCCCCTGGCGTTGCTGATGAGAGATCGGAATGTTCCACTTCCGCTTCTATCTCCATTTTTTTCAGAACTTTTTTAATATTCATTTCGACCATAAAACTACTACCAAGCCCTGAGCCACAAATAGCCATAATTTTCATTATATTCACCATGTTAAGTTGTAGAAGTTCTCATCACGCAACGGCGTAATGTTGTGACAAGACTGAATTTTGAATGTAATTAGAATCGTGAAATTATCGTTTTTATTTCCTCCAGGTTGCGAGCCTGATGCAATTCCTGTAAATCCTTCTCACTGGAGAATAACTCAGCCAGTGCAGATATCATTTCGATATGGCTGTGTTTATCTGGTGCGGCAAGTAAAATGATGACATCTACAGGATCAAATTCCTCTGCATTAAAACTGACACCTTCTTCGAGTTTTAATAATGATAACCCCAATCCTTTTGCACCTTCTTCTGGTCGGGCATGGGGCATTGCCAACCCAGGCGCCAGGACATAATAAGGCCCCAGTTTTTCATGTTGTGTTTTTATCGCACTGAGATAATCCGTCGTAATTATCTCCGCCTCCAGTAACGGTCTGGCACAAATATCTAATGCTTGCTGCCAGGTTGTGACATTCTTTCGTAATGCGATTGTTGAATCAGAAAGCCAGGTATTAAGCACTTGTCCTCCTCATTTTCCGTGTCAATGAGCAGACTTTAAGCAAGCAACGGCGGCATATCTGAGATCAATCTCACAAAGATAGCGCTATCAGTATGTATCATTCATATTTGTGATAGCGCTATCAAAACGGATTTCACTGATGAAATCCAAACTTCTACCAGAAATTAAGGGGTATACTCTGCTACCAACAGGAAGCCGTTGATGATAAGTAAAAAAAGATCTCCATATGTAGTCGCTGAGCAGGATTTTGTATGGCAATAACCCGAAAACGTCGTAGTACTGGTAAAGTCACTATCGCCGATGTCGCGCAACTCGCAGGAGTTGGCACAATGACTGTATCCAGAGCGTTACGCACTCCCGAACAAGTTTCCGATAAACTGCGGGAGAAGATTGAAGCCGCAGTTAATGAATTAGGGTACATGCCCAACCTCACTGCAAGCGCGCTGGCATCGGCATCTTCGCACACGATTGCAATGGTCGTACCAAACCTGGCTGAAGCAGGATGCACGGAAATGTTTGCCGGGCTGCAACATGTACTACAACCAGCGGGATATCAGATAATCCTGGCTGAGTCACGCCATCGTCTGGAGCAAGAAGAAAAACTGCTGGAAACTCTGCTGGCTTCTAATATCGCCGCAGCGATTTTGCTCAGTGTTGAGCATAATAATACCGTGCGTAACTGGCTCAAAAATGCCTCGATTCCCGTTATGGAAATCGGTGCCATTCGTACCGATCCGATTGATATGAACATTGGCATTGATAATGTCGCAGCAATGTTCGAACTGACGGATATGCTGGTACAACGTGGTTATCAGAATATCGGTTTGCTATGCGCCAACCAGGAACAGTGGATCTTTCAGCAGCATTTACAGGGATGGTATAAAGCTATGTTACGCCATCATATGTCTCCCAACCGTGTTATTAACGCTGCTCTGCCACCGGTTTTTTCCACCGGAGCATCACAATTACCGGAATTTTTACTCGCATGGCCGGAACTGGATGCCCTGGTATGTGTGTCAGATGAGTTGGCCTGCGGTGTTCTGTATGAATGTCAACGAAGACGCATCAAAGTACCAGACGATCTCGCCGTAGTGGGATTTGGTGACAGTGACGTTAGTAAAGTTTGCCAACCACCATTAACAACAATGGCCGTTCCTCACAGGAAAATTGGTCTGGAGGCAGGAAAGGCTTTGCTGGAACGAATTAGAGAAGGTAACTGGAGCGATCAGGTACTCATCGCTCCCAGTTTGTGTTTACGTGAAAGCTGCTGAAACTTATTAAGCCTCTTCTGGATCTTCTTTCGTTTCTACTTCATTCCTGGCATTGCGCTTCATCCACAATGCCAGGGCTTTCAGCGAGTCAGGTGTGAACTCATCGCAACGTGCGGTAATTTCTTCCGGCGTCAGCCAGCAAACCTCACTGACTTCATCTTCCTGGAGAGCGAAAGGACCGTGGGAGACACAACTGAATAACGCGCCCCAGACACGGCAATTTTTATCTTCGAAATAGAACTGCCCGTGCTCGGCAAAGGGGACTCCGGCAATGCCCAACTCTTCTTCCGCCTCGCGACGTGCGGATTCCAGCAGTTGTTCATCGGCCTGGACCACGCCACCTGCGGTCGCATCTAACATGCCGGGTAAAAAGTCTTTTGTCTCGGTACGACGCTGCACAAGAATTTTGCCCATACCATCATGTACAACGATGTAAGTTGCACGATGGCGCAGACACTGTGCCCGCATTTGTTCCCGGCTGGCTTGTGCAATGACTTCGTTCTCTTCATTGACAATATCCACCCATTCAGTACTTGCCAAACGACGCTGTTCCATTATCAGGAAACCTTCTTTTTCTGGCGCTCTTACGGCGCATTTTGAGTTGTGGGGTAAATTACGGATTAATCGCGACCTGCGCAATGATACTTTGATCATTGAGTGCGATTACGCTTAGTACGTCATCATCCAGCGTGCCATAACTCGCCGGATAGCCGCCTTTCGGAATGCTTACCGAACCGGGGTTAAAGTGGAAAATATCCCCCCGCTTTTCCGCTACTGGTAGATGGGTATGACCATACACCAGCACGTCGTTCTGGTTTAAAGCAGGCAGATTATCCGGGCCAAACAGATGGCCATGCGTCAAAAACAGACGTTGTTTTTCCAGTAACACCTGTTGCCACGGCGCGGTTATCGGGAAATGCAGTAGCATTTGGTCCACTTCGCTGTCGCAGTTGCCGCGCACGGCGATAATGTTATGCGCCATCTCATTCAGCCGTTCGGCTACTTTGGCTGGCGCATACCCTTCAGGCAGGGCGTTTCGCGGACCATGATTCAGCACGTCTCCGAGAATCACCAACCACTGGGCACCGCTTTGGGCAAATAAATCCAGAACACGTTCCGTCGCCGGTAACGACCCATGAATGTCCGATGCAAACATCAGTTTCATCACTCACTCCTCGTCGAAAAAACGTAAGCTATGATACTGGATTCTGTCGTTGCTATCAGCCAGATTGCTTTGCTGAAAGTGCAATAAAACGCTGAACTGAAGCCCGCTGCCACTGGAATGCCGCATAATCCACCAGACGTTCCGACACCTCATCACCATGTAGTACCAGACGATTAATCATTAACGCTAAATCAGTATCCGCAATACACCATTCGCCAAACAGATTCGGCTGACCATGCGCCAGTAAATGTTCTGCCATCGCGAACAGTTTCTCCGCGCTGGCTTTTCCCATTGCCGATAGTGGCGCTTTCTTCGCACCGGCAAAAACGACATCCGTAGAACGTTCTTCGCGGATGGGCATCAGATCGCTGCGTAGCCAGGCCTGAATCTGCCGTGCCCGCGCCCGGTGTTGTAAATCAAGCGGATAAATACGCTCCCAGGTCGGCGGCGCAAAACAGTCCTCCAGATATTCTGCAATGGCAGAGGATTCACTCAACTCAAAATCATCAATTTGTAACAACGGCACGCGCCGTGTCTGCCCATAACCTTGCCACGTCGGCTGCAAATGTTCACCGCTGTCGAGGTCGATGGTCTTCATATGAAAAGGCAGACCTTTTTCCTGCAACGCCACCCAGGCGGATAACACATAAGGGGAGAAAAAATGGGCATCTGACCAAAGCGTGATAGCGGGTTTACTCATTATGTCCTCAGCGATAAATGGGCTTGCTATCAAACTATAGAGCCTTTTTGTCACCGTTACGTGATGAAAACTCACACAAGTCGCCACGGTTTCTATACTTGAGATGTTCAGATTATTAGATAACCGGAGCTGCGATGATCGATCTCTATTTCGCCCCCACACCGAATGGTCACAAAATCACGTTGTTTCTCGAAGAGGCAAGGCTGGATTATCGCTTAATCAAAGTTGACCTCGGTAAAGGCAGTCAGTTTCGCCCGGAGTTTTTGCGCATTTCACCGAACAATAAAATTCCGGCAATTGTCGATCACTCCCCAATTGACGGCGGCAAACCATTAAGCATGTTTGAGTCGGGGGCTATTTTGTTGTATCTGGCAGAGAAAACAGGACTCTTTTTGAGCCATGAACCGCGTGAACGCGCCGCCACATTACAGTGGTTATTCTGGCAGGTTGGCGGCCTGGGGCCGATGCTCGGGCAAAATCATCATTTTAACCACGCTGCACCACAAAGCATTCCTTACGCAATTGAACGTTATCAGGTTGAAACCCAACGTCTCTATCACGTACTGAATAAGCGGTTGGAAAACTCCCCCTGGTTGGGCGGAGAAAACTACAGCATTGCAGATATTGCCTGCTGGCCGTGGGTCAATGCCTGGGCTCGCCAGCGCATTGACCTCGCGATGTATCCGGCAGTAAAAAACTGGTATGAGCGAATCCGTTCGCGTCCTGCTACCGGGCAGGCGCTGCTAAAAGCGCAAGTAAATGATGAGATTTCGAATAGTTAACAGAACCGGGTTCTCGTGTATTATTTAATCCTAAATAAAACAACGGAGAACCTGCAATGGCACAACCTGCCGCTATTATTCGTATAAAGAACCTTCGTTTACGTACGTTTATCGGAATTAAAGACGAAGAGATTAACAACCGTCAGGATATTGTTATCAACGTTACGATCCACTACCCCGCCGATAAAGCGCGCACCAGCGAAGATATTAACGACGCGCTGAATTATCGCACCATTACTAAAAACATCATTCAGCATGTAGAGAATAACCGTTTCTCTTTGCTGGAAAAATTAACTCAGGATGTGCTCGATATCGCACGTGAACATCACTGGGTGACGTATGCTGAAGTGGAGATCGATAAACTTCACGCGCTGCGCTACGCCGATTCGGTATCAATGACCTTGAGCTGGCAGCGTTAACCGCCATATCGGGAGGCTGCATGAATATAGTGATCACCGGAGGGACGGGATTAATTGGTCGTCATTTAATCCCTCGTTTGCTAGAGTTGGGGCATCAGGTCACGGTGGTGACGCGTACCCCGCAGAAAGCCAGCTCCGTCCTCGGCCCTCAGGTGACGCTATGGCAAGGGCTTGCCGATCAACGCAATCTCAACGGCGTGGATGTGGTGGTCAACCTGGCTGGTGAACCCATTGCTGATAAACGCTGGACTCACGAGCAAAAAGATCTCCTCTGTCAAAGTCGCTGGAATATCACGCAAAAACTGGTGGATTTGATTAACGCCAGTGACTCGCCGCCGTCAGTGCTTATTTCAGGCTCGGCGGCGGGATATTATGGCGATTTAGGTGAAGTGGTGGTCACCGAAGAAGAACCGCCGCATAACGAATTTACCCATAAACTCTGTGCCCGCTGGGAAGAAATAGCTTGTCGGGCACAAAGTGACAAAACACGAGTATGCCTGCTACGAACCGGTGTGGTGCTGGCACCAGATGGCGGTATCCTCAGCAAAATGCTGCCACCGTTTCGCCTTGGTCTGGGAGGTCCGATTGGCTCCGGTCGGCAGTATCTGCCCTGGATTCATATTGATGATATGGTTAACGGTATTCTCTGGCTGCTGGATAACGATCTGCGGGGACCATTTAATATGGTTTCGCCATATCCGGTACACAATGAACAATTTGCCCACGCGCTAGGCCATGCACTGCATCGCCCGGCGATTATGCGCGTCCCTGCCGCAGCCATTCGCTTGCTGATGGGGGAATCATCGGTTCTGGTATTGGGCGGACAACGTGCGCTGCCAAAAAGGCTGGAAGAAGCGGGGTTCGCTTTTCGCTGGTACGATTTAGACGAAGCGCTGGCGGATGTTGTTCGCTGATACGCTTTGCCGCGAACATCCGCCAGGTAGCCTCGGGGTTTACTGGATCAGTGACTTTGCGCCAGAAGCTCATCTGGCGAAAGTCGGGTTACCATCAGAACTAACTCTCTGTCTAAACCTCTCTCCAGCATCTCCTGAGCAATACGCAGAGCTTCTTCATGTTTGCCCTGCATTGCGCCCTCTTCACGTAATCTGTCAGCAATAGTCATCAGTTTCTCCTTTTCTTGTGGTGCTCGTTCCGCTATCTCACCAATAAATGCACGGAAACGCTGGGCATCCCCCGTTTGTAAAACGTAATTAAACAGTGCTTGTAGCTGCCTGTCATTAGTGTTCCCTGTAACTAAAAGAGAAACTATTTGCTCCACTAACCCCAATAAGTCGCGCTGGCGAATATGTTTCTGAATTAACTCCAGCAATGCCATTTTACGGTGTTGCATAATCTCGTCATCCGGCACTACAGTAATATCTACCAACGGAAAAGCCGATGAGTAAATTTTGTGGGCAATCGCAGGTTCTGCAAATTCATCAAGCCAGCAGAGAGAATAAGGATAAGGACTTCTGCAACCATGATAAAACAGCATTGGGATCACCAAAGGAAGCTCTTTATAGCCCGCATCCAGATGGTTTTGCATCGCCGCGATGGAATAACGCATCATGCGAAAAGCCATTAATTCTTCCGCCTTACTTTGGTGTTCAATGACGACATAAATATACCCCATCCCCTCCTGTGTTTTCACTGACCACAAAACGTCGGAGTAATATTGTCGCAGGTTTTCATCAATAAAACTGTTTGGTTCCAGTTTTAACGTTGTTAAATCACACAGATTGCGCAGCGGTGCTGGAAGATGAATATCAATAAAATCTCGTGCTGTATCTGGATGGCGTAAAAAGGATTTAAATACCGCATCATGCGGCGTGGAAGTGGTCGATATTGTCATGGCGTTCCGTCACCCATCAAATTTAAGAGGACGAGACAATAACTACCCTTTATAACCAATGCAGTAGGCAGTTTTTATATTTGGACAACGAATTCAGAAGTATTTTAAGTGGGCTGAAATATATACATTTCAATGGAAGCTAACTCGCAAATTAGCCTTGAAAATACTCCGGCAGCATTAGCCGCCGGAGAGGCAATTATTTCAGTGATCCTTTAAGGAACTGTTGCAGACGCGGGCTTTGCGGGTTGCCAAATAACTGTTCCGGCGTCCCCTCTTCTTCTATTTTCCCCTGATGGAGAAAAATGACGTGGGTAGAGACATGGCGAGCAAAGCCCATTTCATGAGTCACCACCACCATGGTTTTCCCCTCTTCCGCCAGTTGCTGCATAATGCGCAGAACTTCGCCTACCAGCTCTGGATCGAGCGCTGAGGTAGGTTCATCAAACAGCAAAACTTCCGGTTCCATTGCCAGCGCCCGTGCAATGGAAACACGCTGTTGCTGACCACCGGAAAGATGCACCGGGTATTTCCCCTGCGCACGTTCGTCTATGCCAACTTTCGCCAGATATTTCACCGCCCGCTCGCGTGCTTCCTGCTTGCTCAGCCCCAACACCTGAATCGGCGCTTCCATGACGTTTTCCAGCACCGTCATATGGCTCCAGAGATTGAAGTGCTGAAACACCATCGTCAGGCGCGTGCGCAGTAAACGTAGCTGATTTTTATCGGCAACTTTGAGTTGGCCGTCTTTATCGCGCACCAGATTGATGTTCTGCCCGTTAACCACGATCTCGCCTTCGCTCGGTTTTTCGAGGAAGTTAATACAGCGCAGAAAGGTACTTTTCCCTGATCCCGACGATCCGATGATACTGATCACATCCCCGGCGTTCGCTTGCAGTGAAACGCCTTTCAGCACTTCGTGTTCGCCGTAGCGTTTGTGCAAATCGATAACGTTTAATTTATTCTCGGACATCGTATTCTCAGTGCGTTGAAGAAGGTTTCACATGCTGCAACCAGCGTTTTTCCGCTTTGCGAAAGAGACTGATCAGGACATAAGAGATGATTAAATAGAGCACCGCGGCAATGCCAAAGGCAGTAAAAGGTTGATACGTGGCGGCGTTGATATCGCGGGCAATTTTCAGCAGATCCGGCACCGTGGCAGTAAACGCCAGCGCAGTAGAGTGCAGCATCAGAATCACTTCGTTGCTGTAGGCCGGTAATGCAATACGCAGTGCCGACGGCAAAATAATGTAGCGATACATTTTAAAGGTTGAGAAACCATAGGCTCTGGCAGCTTCAATTTCCCCATGCGGCACCGACCGGATCGCCCCGGCAAAAATCTCAGTGGTGTAAGCACAGGTGTTGAGCGTCAATGCCAGCACGGTACAGTTCAGGCCACTGCGGAAAAAGGCGTTAAGGAACTCGGTGCCTTTAACAATCTCCAGCGTGTACATGCCGGAATAGAACACCAGCAACTGAACATACAGCGGCGTACCGCGAAAAATATAAGTAAATAACCAGATGGGAAACTGAATGTATTTATTACTTGAGACGCGCCCAATCGCCAGAAACAGCGCCAGAATCCCCCCCATCACCACCGACAGAATCAGCAACCAGAGAGTGATCGCCACACCGGTAAAGCGATAACCGTCAGTCCACAGCAGCGGTTTCCAGTATTCATGTAAGATTTCGATCACAGGTCAGCCCTCTTCACACCCACGGAGTAGCGGCGCTCAAGGAACAGCAGCACACCATTGGAAACGGTGGTAAAAACCAGATAAATCACGCCACAGACGATGGCGAAATAGAATGGTTCCCAGGTACTTTTGCCTGCCAGTTGAGTGGCTTTCACCACATCTTCCAGTCCGAGTAACGAAACGAGAGCCGTTGATTTAAGAATGACCTGCCAGTTGTTGCCAATCCCCGGTAGGGCGTAACGCATCATCGCCGGGAACATAATCCTCCGAAACACTTGCCCACGGGTAAAGCCGAATGCTGTTGCCGCCTCAATATGCCCTTTCGGCACCGCCATAAACGCGCCGCGGAACGTTTCGGTGAAGTAAGCGCCGTAGATAAACCCCAGGGTTATAATACCGGCGACCATCGGGTCGATATCAACCTGTCCGACGCCCATCGCCTCCGTCACCGTGTTTAGCGCGATCTGCAAACCGTAGAATATCAGCAGCATTAACACTAAATCCGGCACACCGCGTATCAGCGTGGTATAGCCTTCGAAAATCAGTCCCGATAACCGATTTTGCGAAAGCTTACCGCCAGCGCCAATAAGACCGATAATTACAGCGAGCACTACAGAGCTGATAGCCAGCTCCAGCGTGACGAGCGCCCCCTGTAAAATTACACCTGAAAACCCATACAACATGCTGCCTGTCCTGTTGTGTGTGGTGAATTTACCGCCTCTTATCTCCCTCCGGTGCCTCGAAGGGAGCGGGCTTTCTTTCACCGATGGCGATTAGCCACCATAAACATCAAAATCGAAGTACTTTTTCGCTAATTTCTCGTAAGTACCGTCAGCGCGCATTTCAGCAAAGGCTTTGTTCAGTGCCTCGCGCAGTTCGTTATCTTCTTTACGCAGCCCCATGCCGGTGCCTACGCCAAACAGTTTTTCATCTTTAACAGACGGACCACCGAATTTGTAATCTTTACCGACTGGCTGTTTGAGGAAACCTTCACTGGCGGCAACTTCATCCTGGAACGCGGCATCAATACGTCCGGCAGTCAGGTCTGAGTAAATATTGTCCTGCCCCTGATAAGAGACGATTTCAATGCCTTTGGGAGCCCAGTGTTCGTTACCAAATGTCTCCTGGGTGGTGCCCTGCAATACCCCTACCCGCTTGCCTTTCAGCGATTCTACTGTCGGCTGGATGTCAGAATTTTTCGCCACCACCAGACGAGAATCGGCAGCATACAGTTTGTCGGTGAAGGCAATTTCCTGCTGACGTTTTTCCGTGATGGAAAGTGATGACATGATGGCGTCAATCTTCTTCGCTTTTAATGACGGAATTAACGCATCCAGCGGATTCTCAACAAAGGTACATTGCGTATTGATGCGTTTGCACAACTCCTTCGCCAGATCAATATCAAAGCCAACCAGTTCGCCTTGTGAATTTTTTGATTCAAATGGTGCATAGGTTGGATCGGTGCCGATGCGGATATTTTGCGGAATAGCAGCAAACGCAGCGGTTACGCTGGAGAAGGCCAGAACCAGAGAGAGCGATAGCACCAGTTTTTTCATAATGTCCTCAACTGACAGTCTTTTTATAGGGAATATTTACAGGTTTGTTACAGTTATCGTGCCATAAAATTGACCAACAAGGCAAAATATCCAGGCCAGTTAGTCGTATTATTTTTCATTAAAATTGCTTAAGTATGCATTTTAATGCACCACGATAGTGCAACAAACCTGGAATGCACCATGATGATTCCCCATCAGGCGCTACTTCCCTGCGACGTATCAGCCACCATAGACATTAAAGTCGAAATACTTTTTTGCCATCTTGTCGTAAGTGCCATCCTGACGCAGTTCGCCAAGCGCCTTATCAAAGGCGGCTTTCAGTTCGGCATCATCTTTACGTAGCCCTACACCTGTACCATCACCGAAGTATTTTTTGTCTTTCACTGATGAACCAGCAAAGGCGAACTCTTTACCGGCGGGTTGCTTGAGGAAACCTTCGCTGGCAGCGACTTCATCCTGCAGAGCGGCATCCAGACGACCTGCATCCAGATCGGAATAGACCAAATCCTGGTTAGCATAGGCCACCACATCGACGCCTTTACTGCGCCAGTTGTCATTGGCGTACGCTTCCTGGGTGGAGCCTTGCAGCACACCGACATGTTTACCTTTCAGCGAATCCAGCGTTGGTTGGATCGGTGAACCTTTAGCAGCAATCAAACGAGAATCCGCGGCATACAGCTTGTCGGAGAAGGCAATCTCCTGCTGACGTTTATCAGTAATAGAGAGCGATGAAATAATGGCATCGATTTTTTTCGCTTTCAGTGACGGAATCAGCGCATCAAAGTCACTGGCAACCCAGGTACATTTAACCTGCATGCGTTTGCACATCTCGTTACCCAGATCGATATCAAAGCCAACAAAGTCACCTTTGGCATCTTTCGATGAGAACGGCGCATAGGTGGTATCCGTTCCGATACGTACCGTCTCCGGCAGTGCCGCAGAGCTGGAAGCTGCTGCGGACAGACCGACTAACAAAGACAGAGCAAGAATCGACTTCTTCATACATAACCCTCAAGTGAAATGGCTTTTTTATGTTGTGTATTGTGTTGTGTGTTTGCAGGCTCGTTCATGCAGGTCTTATGCCATCTTGACAACAGCTCAAACATCTAACGTTAAATATGTTAATAAGACGTTGCATTATTGTCCTAAAGTTGAAGATAGCAGGTATGCCGGTTGAATCGCAGCGTTTCGATTCAATGGCAGGAACAAAATGTCGAGGATTTGATCACGGTTGCAAAATTGCCCCGAAACAGGGCAACAGCAAAGTTATGCGCCCTGCCAGCGGGCAAAGAGATCTTCGGGAAGGGTTATCGTAAACTGATCAAGTACACGGTTAACCGTTTGATTTATCACATCATCAAGCGATTGCGGACGATGATAAAACGCCGGAACGGGAGGCATAATTACCGCACCAATTTCCGCAGCCTGAGTCATTAAACGCAAGTGTCCTAAGTGCAGCGGCGTTTCACGCACGCAGAGCACCAGTGGGCGACGCTCTTTCAGTACCACATCTGCTGCTCTGGTCAGTAAACCATCGGTATAGCTATGGACAATGCCGGAAAGGGTTTTGATTGAACAGGGTAAAATCACCATCCCCAACGTCTGGAAAGACCCGGAAGAGATACTGGCGGCAATATCGCGCGCATCATGGGTAACATCGGCTAATGCCTGAACTTCGCGCAGGGAAAAATCCGTTTCGAGGGATAAAGTCTGGCGCGCTGCCTGGCTCATCACCAGATGCGTTTCAACATCTGCGACATCACGCAGAACCTGTAATAAACGTACGCCATAAATCGCGCCGCTGGCACCGCTGATGCCTACAATGAGTCGTTTCATAGATAATTGCCCTGTCAGACTTGCAGGCAGACTTTGCAGGATTTCGGCGGGAGTTGCAAGTCAGGGTGCCAGACCGGCACCCTGAACGAAGGTATTATCCTTCGTTATGCATTTCCAGGTTTTCAACTTCGTTCTGACGTTGCACTGCTTTAGCGTCGTCATTACGTAAAGTATCGAGGAAATCGAGGTAGCCTTGATCAACGTCTTTGGTGACATAGACGCCATTAAACACCGAGCATTCGAACTGCTGAATATCCGGATTTTCAGCGCGAACGGCTTCGATCAGATCGTTTAGATCCTGGAAGATAAGCCCATCAGCACCGATGATCTGGCGGATTTCATCCACTTCACGACCGTGTGCGATCAGTTCCGTGGCGCTCGGCATATCAATACCATAAACGTTCGGGAAACGAATCTCCGGCGCGGCAGAGGCGAGATACACTTTCTTCGCTCCGGCTTCACGCGCCATCTCGATAATCTGCTCAGAGGTGGTGCCGCGGACAATGGAGTCATCGACCAGCAGAACGTTTTTATCGCGGAACTCAGCGCGGTTGGCGTTCAGTTTACGACGAACAGACTTACGGCGCAGTTGCTGGCCCGGCATGATAAAGGTACGGCCAACGTAGCGGTTTTTCACGAAGCCCTGGCGGTACGGTTTACCCAGAATGCGAGCGATTTCCAGTGCGATATCGCAGGAGGTTTCCGGAATCGGGATCACCACGTCAATATCCAGATCTTCCCATTCACGGGCAATTTTTTCGCCAAGCTTGGTGCCCATATTAACGCGGGCGCTATAAACGGAAATTTTGTCGATGAACGAATCCGGGCGGGCAAAGTAAACATACTCGAACAGGCACGGATTGCTGACCGGATTGTCGGCACACTGACGGGTAAACAACTGCCCTTCTTCAGTGATGTAAATCGCTTCGCCCGGTGCGACGTCACGCAGGAACTCAAAGCCCAGGGTATCGAGCGCAACGCTTTCAGAGGCAACCATATATTCTGTGCGATTGTCATCAACATCGCGTTTTCCCAACACCAGCGGACGAATGCCGTTAGGATCGCGGAAAGCAACCATACCGTGGCCGATAATCATCGCCACACAGGCATATGCGCCACGGATCAGACGGTTAGTGGCGGCAATGGCGGCGAAAATGTTATCGGCTTCCAGCGGATAGTGGCGGAAGTTATCCAGTTCGCTGGCGAAGATATTAAGCAAAATTTCCGAGTCAGAAGTGGTGTTGATGTGGCGGCGTTTTTCTTCAAACAACTTTTTACGCAACTCGTGAGCGTTAGTCAGATTGCCATTATGGGCAAGCGTGATGCCATATGGAGAGTTAACGTAAAATGGCTGCGCTTCAGAAGCGCTGGAGCTGCCAGCCGTAGGGTAACGCACATGACCAATGCCCATATTGCCCTGCAAACGCTGCATGTGGCGAGCTTCAAATATATCGCTCACCAGACCGTTCGCTTTACGCAAACGAAAGCAGTTATTGGCATCAATGGTGATGATGCCTGCGGCATCCTGACCGCGATGCTGAAGCACCGTTAAGGCATCATAAATCGACTGGTTAACCGGCATAACACCGGCGATACCGACAATACCGCACATACGTCTTTTTCCTCGTTAAGCCACATCTCAGAGCACTTACGCTCTGGGCAAGAAACTTGACGAGCTTTGCAGATAATCAAAAAACCATCTGATGATAAAACTGAACTGTGGGATCAGCTGTGATTTGCTCCAGTCTTCGCTTTTCGACACTCCGGTAAAGGAGTCGAGAAAGAAAAGAATAGCGGCAACAATCAATACGCCGCGCAACGCACCGAAACAGACGCCCAGCACCCGATCGGTGCCTGACAACCCCGTTTTCTCCACCAACTGACCTATCACGAAGTTCACGATAGCGCCAACGATAAGCGTAGCGATAAACAGTACCGCGATGGCAATCCCATTTCGAACCAGTTCGTCTTCAAAGCCCGTAAACCAGGCTGACAGGTAAGTGTAGTAATGACTGGCGACAAAGAACGCACAACCCCATGTCACCAGCGATAATGCTTCACGAACAAAGCCGCGGATCAGGCTAACCAGAGAAGAAAAAGCAATCACCGCGATTATGGCGTAATCAATCCAGACCATATGTGTCCCACGATTTTACGCCCTGTCATCCTGTTCGGGGCGCATTCTAACAGAAAAAGAAAACGTTTGCGTAGGGATTTCCTTCCCGCGCATCAATAAAAATGGCGCTGAAAAAATATTCAACGCCATCGACTTTTTGTGCCTTTGCGGCACCGGCTATACGTGTCGGATGCGGCGTGAACGCCTTATCCGACCTGGGGTTATGCTCCCGCGTAGACCTGATAAGACGCGTTAGCGTCGCATCAGGCAAACCGTATTAATTCGGCGTATAGCCCATCACCACGCCGCTCAAGCCAGAAAGCTGCCTCAACTCACCCAGCGAACCTTTCAGCTTCTCTTTAGAAGCATCCGGCCCAACCAGAATGCGGGTGATTTTACCCTGCACTGGCGTCGACGGCGACGTATAAACGCGATATCCCGCACCACGCAGCTTAGCAACAATCTCATTCACTTTATCGGCATTTTTCAGCGCGCCCAGTTGCACTACATACGCTTTACCCGTCGGTGCCGCTTTTTCTTCAACAACCGGCTTCGGTTCTGGCTTCGGCGGGGGCGGCACTTCAACCTTCGGCTTAGGCGGATCCACCGGTTTCGGTTTCGGTGGAGCGACCGGTGCAGGCTCCGGTTCAAACACGGTATTGTTGGCCGCAATGGTTGTCGGATCGAGCGAAGGCGCTGCGGCATCGCCTGCCCGCACCTCTTCTGCCGCGCCTTCTGGCGGCTGTGTCGGCAACGCCTGAGTGGCGGCTGGCATCATATCAGGCTCGTCACGATCGCCAGCTTTCGGCACCAGCGGGATCGCTGCGAACTCATCCTGATAATGTTTTTTCTGCCCATCGAGCAGCCCTGGAAGCACAATCACCCCCAGCGCCACCAGCACTATTGTGCCAACTAACCGATTCTGAAACTTACTCGCCACCGCTTCTCCTCGCGTCAATCACTTCCATGACATGTGCGACCGTATGGAATGAACCACACACCAGCACGGTATCTTCCGGTTTAGCGTCCGCCATCGCGGCATCCCATGCCTGCGCAACGCTGTCAAATGGTTTGCCATTACCCAGATGTTCCAGCAGTTGCTCTGCTGTAGCACCGCGTGGCCCTTCCAGTGGCGCACAATACCAGTCATCAACTACGCTTTTCAACCAGGCCAGAGTTCCGGCAATATCTTTATCATGTAGCATACCGATAACCGCCAGCACGCGCCCGCTTTTCGGTAACGCTTGCATACGTCCGGTGAGATATTCTGCCGCATGTGGATTATGGGCGACATCAAAAATGACGCGTGGCAACTCACTCACAATCTGGAAACGTCCCGGTAAAATTGCACTGGCAATGCCCTCGCGAATTGCCTGTTCACTGACCTCCAGGCCGCTGGCGCGAAGTGCTGCCAGCGCCGTTGCGGCATTTGGTTGTGGGACAAGCGGCAACGGCAGGTTTTCTAGCGTACCGTGAGCATCGGTAAACGACCAGTCATGGTCTGTGACAGAATAATTCCACTCAACACCGCGACGTTGCAGCAATGCATCTTTTTCCTGCGCCACATCGGCAATGGTGTACGGCATTTCCGGTTCACCGACAATCGCCGGTTTTTCACTGCGGAAGATCCCCGCTTTCTCGCGACCAATGCTTTCGCGATCTGGCCCCAGCCAGTCGGTATGATCAAGCGCAATGCTGGTCACTACCGCGACATCAGCATCAACAATATTGGTGGCATCCAGACGACCGCCCAGCCCGACTTCCAGAATCACCACGTCAAGTTGTGCCTGTTTGAACAGCCACAACGCCGACAGCGTACCGTATTCGAAATAGGTCAGAGAAATATCACCGCGTGCCGATTCAATCTCAGCAAAAGAGGCAGTATGGGCCGATTCCGGTAATTCCTGACCCTGCACACGAACGCGCTCGGTATAACGCACCAGATGCGGCGAACTGTAGACCCCCACTTTGTACCCTGCCGCCATCAGAATCGACTCCAGCGTGCGACAGGTTGTGCCTTTGCCATTAGTACCCGCGACAGTAAACACAAACGGTGCTGGTTTCAGAACGCCGAGACGCGCTGCCACCTGGCTTACGCGCTCAAGGCCGAGATCGATAGTCTTACTGTGCAGGTTTTCCAGATAAGAAAGCCACGAAGCCAAAGGCGACGCGGCTTGAGGTGTGCGTTTGATAATCATGGTATCCGCTGATTCATTACGGGGATAATAGCAAAAGGGCAGAGCCAGCGGCCCTGCCCTTATCAGTTATCAGGCCTCTGGTTCCTGATCCGGTGCTGGTGGCACCACTTCGCCTTCGCGTGGCGCTTCAGGATTCGGCGCTGGCAGATTCATCAGCTTCGCCAGGATGCTCGCCAGTTTCAGGCGCATTTCCGGGCGGCGGACAATCATGTCGATCGCGCCTTTCTCGATCAGGAACTCACTGCGCTGGAATCCCGGCGGCAGTTTTTCGCGAACGGTCTGTTCAATAACACGCGGACCGGCAAAACCGATTAACGCTTTCGGTTCAGCAATGTTGAGATCGCCCAGCATCGCGAAACTCGCAGAAACACCGCCCATGGTTGGGTCAGTCAGCACGGAGATGTACGGCAGACCGCGCTCCTGCATTTTCGCCAGCGCAGCAGAGGTTTTCGCCATCTGCATCAGCGACATTAGCGCTTCCTGCATACGTGCGCCACCGGAAGCGGAGAAGCAGATCAGCGGGCAGTTGTCTTCCAGCGCCTGCTCAACGGCACGCACGAAACGCGCACCCACCACAGATCCCATTGAACCGCCCATAAAGGCAAATTCGAATGCCGCAGCAACGACCGGCATTCCATACAAGGTGCCTTTCATTACTACCAGCGCGTCTTTTTCGCCGGTTTCTTTCTGTGCAGATGCCAGACGGTCTTTATACTTTTTGGAGTCACGGAACTTCAGCACATCTTTCGGCTCAAGCTCGCTACCCAGCTCCACAAGGCTTCCTTCATCCAACAGGCTATGCAGGCGATTACGCGCCGTCATACGCATGTGATGGTCACACTTCGGACAGACCTCAAGATTACGTTCCAGCTCAGCACGGTATAAAACCTGACCGCAGCTATCACACTTAGTCCACACGCCTTCAGGAATGCTCGCCTTGCGGGTGGGAGTAATGTTGCTTTTAATTCGTTCAATCCAGCTCATTAGGGACCTTTCTGTCTGAACCTGGTTCGATGCCAGCTTTATCTTTGGGGACGCATAATGCCATTTTTGCCCCCAACAGACCATGAATGTTGCACATTAAAACATAACAGCCCGAAACTTTGGATAAAAAAGTGGTCGAACCGCGGAGTTACTTTTTATTTTGCGGCGCGTGCCGCAGCGCGTTTGTGACGGATAATTTCGATGACGCCCGGCAGAATGGAAACCACAATAATCCCGACGATCAGCAGCTTAAGGTTATCCTGAACCATTGGGATTGTACCGAAGAAATAGCCTGCGTAGGTAAAAAGTAGAACCCACAACAGCGCGCCGATCACGTTATAAGCGGCGAAATGACGGTATGACATGTGGCCCATCCCCGCAACGAACGGGGCGAACGTTCTGACAATTGGCACAAAACGGGCGAGAATAATGGTTTTGCCGCCATGTTTCTCATAAAACTGATGGGTTTTGTCGAGATAACTGCGACGGAAAATTTTCGAGTTCGGATTGCTGAATAATTTCTCACCGAACAACCGCCCAATAGTGTAGTTAACGGCATCGCCAACAATCGCGGCAACCAGCATCAGTACTACCATCATATGGACATTGAGATCGTTAGTTCCCAGCGAGGCCAGCGCCCCGGCAACAAACAGCAGCGAATCTCCCGGCAGAAACGGTGTCACTACCAAACCAGTTTCACAGAACAAAATCACAAACAAAATGGCATAAACCCAGACGCCATACTGCGCGACCAGTTCCGCCAAATGCACGTCAATGTGCAGGATAAAATCGATGAGGAAATAAATCAGGTCCATATTTGCCTATGCCTTGTACGACTAAAATTAGTCCGCCAGAAAGAGCGGGCCCATTGGCGGCTTTGGAAGATCGAATCTGTCCGGGTAATCCACCGCGACCAGATACAACCCTTCCGCTTTCGCCGTTGCTGCCGCCAGCGTCCTGTCCTTAGCCGCCAACAGCTCTGCTATCCAGCTCTCCGGCTGGTTGTGGGCACCCACTTCCATCAGGCTGCCGACAATATTCCTCACCATATGATGTACAAAGGCATTCGCTTTGATATCTACCACCACATAGGGACCGTGACGCGTGACGTTGATATGCATAACGTTACGCCACGGCGTTCGGGACTGACACTGCACCGCGCGGAACGAGGTGAAATCATTCTCGCCCAACAGGCATTGTGCCGCCCGATGCATCCGTTCGGCATCCAGCGGTTCGTAAAAGTGGGTAACACCTTTACTCAGTACCGCCGGACGCAGTCGATGATTGTAGATGATGTAGCGATAACGGCGAGCCGTAGCGCTAAATCGGGCGTGAAAATCATCGGGTACAGCTTTAACCCAACGCACGGCGATGTCACCAGGTAAATTCGCATTTACGCCTAACGTCCACGCAGCGTCTTTGCGTAACGCGGTGGTTTCAAAATGCACTACCTGCCCAGTGCCGTGTACCCCTGCGTCGGTTCGCCCGGCACAGAACACGGTGATGGGTTCGTTCGCTACCTGCGAGAGCGCCTTTTCCAGCTTTTCCTGCACACTGCGGACTTCATTCTGCCGTTGCCAGCCGTAATATCTGCTGCCGTCGTACTCAATACCCAGCGCAATTTTATAAACTGGCGGTTGTTGCTGGTCGGACATTAGTACAGGTACTCCTGCACCAGTTTTTCAGCGATCTTCACCGCCATCAGTGCCCCCCCAAAACGGACGTTGTCGGCCACCGACCAGAACTGGATTTGCTCTGGCATACCATAGTCATTACGAACACAGCCGACAGAAAGATGCGGAGAACCAGACGCATCGCCCACCTGCGTTGGGAATTCATTCTCTTCAGAAAGCACAATATCTTCGCTTTGGGAAAACGCATCACGCGCTTCTTCTGCCGCCAGCGGACGTAATGCTTCGAAGTTGACCATCTGAGCATGACCGTAAAATACCGGTGCCTGAACGACACTAGCCGAAATCATCAGCCCTTCGTCCTGCATAATTTTGCGCACTTCATCGACAATACGGCGCTCTTCGCGTACGTTACCTTCGCGATCCGGTAGCAAGGGCAGCATATTAAACGCCAACTGACGACCAAAGAAATCATCTTCATCAATCGGAATACCGTTGAGCAATTTCGCGCTCTGCCCGGCTAATGCATCCACCGCTTTTTTGCCCTGAGCGGAGGCAGAAATCAGGCTGGTAACGCTGATGCGCGACAAACCGCCCTGATCGATTAACGGTTTCAGTGCAGCCAGTAACTGGCTGGTCAGGCTATCAGGAACAGCAATAACGTTACGGTTACGGTAGTCCGCCAGTACAAACGGATTCACGTCCGGCACCACCAGCGGAACATCAGGTTCGAGAGCAAACAGGCCGCTGCTATCAATGACCAGACATCCCGCGTTAGTGGCTTCTTCAACCCAGGCGGCGGTAGCTTCTTTACCTGCAACAAAAAACGCCAGTTGCGCCTGCGTCCAGTCAAAATCGGCAGCATCCTGCACGGTGATTGTCTTACCACCAAAACGCAGATGTTCACCTGCGCTTTCGTTACGTGCCAGTGCATAAATTTCCCCAACCGGGAACTGACGTTCAGCCAGCGTTTCAATCAGGGCTTCGCCCACAGCGCCAGTTGCGCCCAGGACAGCAATGTTCCAGCCTTCAGACATGGTGGTTTACTCCAGAAATAGCAAAACTCCCTGCCGATATTACAGCAGAGAGCATGAAGAAGAGATTAACGTGCCGGATGATGAACGGCGTTAAAACCCAATTTACACAGTAATGCCGCCGCGCTGGCGTCATCGCAAATCACATACAGAGACGACCATTCACGGCGTTCAAGGTAATTTTTGCGCAGTTTATCGAACTCACCCGGTATCCCGGCGACTTTACGCAGCGGTGCGTCATCGCGGCGCACATCATACACCAAATGCACCAGCCTTTTTAGCGTTGGCTGATCGAGCGAGCCATGCAGCGTAATACGGCCAAATTCTGGTGTTGGCAATAAGGTATCCAGCGCGATGTGCTGTTCATGACCAATAAACTTGCTATAAGCCTCAAACACTTGCGTGGTGCCACGCGCTTTACCTTCGAGGGTATAGCCCGCGATATGCGGCGTGCCGATATCCACTTTTTGCAGCAGCTCGACGTTGAGTTCTGGCTCGCCCTCCCAGACGTCCAGCACCACGCTTAACTTCTGGCCTTCATTCAGACAGGTCAGCAGTGCGGTATTATCGACGACTGCGCCACGGCAAGCGTTAATCAGAATCGTCCCCGGCTTCAGGCTGCGGATCAGTTTTTCATCCGCCAGATGCCGCGTTTTGTACGGACCATCTTTAAAGAGTGGTGTATGGAACGTCAGAATATCCGCGTGCTGAACCAGCTCATCAAGAGAACGGAAATCTCCCTCATCCCCACGATCGGCGCGTGGCGGATCGCAAAGCAAGGTTTTAATTCCCAACGCCTCCAGCCGCGCCTGTAATCGACGACCAACGTTACCAACTCCCACGATCCCCACGGTACGGTCATGCAGTGAAAATCCATCGCGTTCGGCAAGCATTAGCAACGACGAGAAAACATATTCCACTACCGCAATCGCATTGCAGCCAGGTGCGGCAGAAAAACCGATCCCTGCCTGCTGCAACCATGCCTCATCAACATGGTCGGTCCCCGCAGTGGCGGTGCCAACAAATTTTACTGATTTCCCCGTCAGCAGCGACGCGTTCACTTTCGTGACCGAACGCACCATCAACGCATCCGCGCCATCCAGTTCTGCGACTGGAATTGGACGCCCCGGAACCGCTTTCACCTCACCCAAACGGCTAAATAATTCGCGGGCATAAGGCATATTTTCATCAACAAGGATTTTCACGTTTGTGCTACCTGTATGAGAACGAGAGTTAACCGGACAAGTGTGCCATAATCTCGCGGCCAGGCATACTTGCGATGATTTCAGGTATAAGGATACGTAATGATACAACCTCTTTCAGGCCCTCCTCCTGCGCAACCACCAGGTCAGGGGGATAACCTGTCGTCTGGCGCAGGCAATCAGCCTTTATCCAGCTTGCAACGTACCGCGTTGGAAAGTTTGATGATCAAAGTGACTTCGCTGACGCAACAGCAGAGCGCAGAGTTGTGGGCCAATATAAAGCACGACATCGGTCTGCCGGGTGATTCACCTTTGCTTTCACGCCATTTCCCGGCAGCAGAACAAAACCTTGCGCAACGTTTGCTGTCTGCGCAAAAAAGTTATTCTGTCCGCCAACTTTTGGCCCAATTGGGGGAGTATTTACGTCTGGGAAATAATCGTCAGGCCGTCACGGATTATATCCGGCATAACTTTGGTCAGACGCCGCTAAATCAACTCTCACCAGAGCAATTAAAAACCGTCCTGACGCTACTACAGGAAGGGAAGATGGTTATCCCGCAGCCGCAACAGCGCCAGGCGACCGACCGACCTTTATTACCAGCGGAACACAATACGCTCAAGCAACTGGTCACCAAACTCGCGGCGGCAACAGGGGAACCCAGCAAACAGATTTGGCAATCGATGCTGGAACTTTCAGGGGTGAAAGATGGCGAGTTGATTCCGGCGAAACTGTTTAACCATCTGGTCACCTGGTTACAGGCCCGTCAGGCGTTAAGTCAGCAACACACTCCGACGCTGGAGTCACTCCAGATGGCGCTAAAGCAGCCACTGGATGCAAGCGAGTTGACGGTATTATCGACGTATGTTGAGCAAAAGTATGGGCTTTCAACACAATCAGCCCTGACGTCTGCACAGGCCGAAGATATCCTTAACCAGCTCTATCAGCGGCGGGTGAAAGGCATTGAACCGCGTGATATTCAACCGCTGCTCAATCCCTTTACCCCATTAATTGACACGATGAAAGAAATGTCAATGCGCCCCAGCCTGTGGATATTATTCGTCGTCATCATTGTGATGTTGATCTGGCTAGTGGGTTAACCCCGGCGAAACGACAGTATCGTCACAATAATCCCCAGCACCGCCGATATCGCCCCGGCAAGAAATACCGAAGAGTAGCCAAACGAGGTCGCCAGAACACCCGCCAGCGGCCCGGAAACACCGAGGGCGATATCCTGAAACGCGGCATAGCCACCGAGCGCTGTGCCGCGCACCTGGGAAGGAACGCGTTTAACCACTTCCACACCCAGGGCCGGGAATATAAGCGAACACCCAGCCCCGGTTAACGCCGCGCCCGCTAATGCGACCCACGCTCCCGGTGCCTGCCAGAGCATCAACAAGCCGGCCGTTTCTACCAACAGAGAGACTATCGCCACTTTTACGCCACCAAAACGGTCTGGCATCCAGCCAAACATTACGCGCATTACGACAAATGCGCCGCCAAAGGCGGTGAGCGTAAAGCCCGCCATCGCCCATCCTTTGCTGGCAAAGTAAAGCGAAACGAAGGTTCCGATAACCGCAAAGCCCACGCCCTGAAGCGCCAGGCCCAGCCCAGGCTTCCAGATAAGACCGACGACACTCCACAGCGAGGGGCGTTCTCCCGCCAGAGCTGGTACTTTGCGCACCGTGCCATTGCAGGCCCACGCCAGCAACGGCAGTATCATTGTCGTAAGTGCCAGGACGGCAAAACCGTAATGACTATGGATCAGTAAGCCAAGCGGTGCGCCGACAGCCAGTGCGCCGTAAATCGCCATCCCATTCCACGACATCACTTTTCCGGAGTGTTTTGGCCCGACGATGCCTAATCCCCAGGTCAGAGCACCAGTCAGCAACTGACTTTCACCAAAGCCAAGGATCAAACGCCCGACGACCAGCAGGGCAAATTTAATCGGCGCAGAAACGGGTAAAAGCGCAGCCAGCAATAAAGCACCACCGGCCAGGCCACAGGATAACATGCCCTGAAGTGCTGAACGTTTTGCCCCATATTGATCGGCCAGCCGTCCGGCATAACCTCGTGTTAATACCGTAGCCAGAAACTGAATGCCAACGGCAATTCCGACCATGGTGTTGCCATAGCCTAGCTCATGATGGACAAAAAGTGGGATCACCGGCAAAGGTAACCCTACGGTCATGTAGGTCAAAAAAACCGCAAAAGCGATGCGAAAAAGCGAAAAATTGGCAGAAGATCGTGTTTCTGTTTGGCTTACAGCAGTCATGCATTACTCCAGAATGCAGCGCAAGGCGAAGAATTTCCCCGTCTTATCTCTCTGGTTTTCAGGGTTACAGTGCGTTGGAAGGGTTTAACGCGTACGTATTTTCAGCAGGATATCGACAAAGCAAGAAGTTTGCCTGGAACAAACAGCGATTGTCAATGATGTGAAAAAGGGAACCATCAGGCTCCCTTTTGCGTTACTGCCGAATGCGGAGCTGGCGCGTAATGTCGGATGCGACGCTTACGCGTCTTATCCGAGCTGCTCCAACCGACTCCGACATGTCGCAGAATTAATCTTTCAGCTTACGCATTACCAGCGTGGCGTTGGTGCCGCCGAAGCCGAAGCTGTTAGACATAACGGTGGTCAGCTCGCGATCGGTCGTTTCGGTTACGATGTTCAGTCCCGCAGCCTGCTCGTCCAGCTCTTCAATGTTAATGCTTGGGGCGATAAAGCCGTGTTCCAGCATCAGCAGAGAGTAGATTGCTTCCTGCACACCTGCAGCGCCCAGTGAGTGACCGGTCATCGCTTTAGTTGCAGAAATCGCCGGGCTATTATCACCGAACACTTCCCGGATAGCTGCCAACTCTTTCACATCGCCAACCGGAGTCGAAGTACCGTGAGAGTTCAGGTAGTCGATTGGGGTATCAACGCCGTGCATCGCCATCTTCATGCAGCGAACCGCGCCCTCGCCAGACGGAGCAACCATGTCTGCGCCATCAGACGTTGCGCCGTAGCCAACGATTTCAGCGTAGATGTGAGCACCACGAGCCAGCGCGTGTTCCAGCTCTTCAACCACCACCATACCGCCGCCGCCAGCGATAACAAAACCATCGCGGTGAGCGTCATAAGTACGGGAGGCTTTTTCCGGGGTGTCATTGTATTTGGTAGACAGCGCGCCCATCGCGTCAAATTCGCACGCCATTTCCCAGCACAGCTCTTCGCCACCACCAGCAAACACGATGTCTTGTTTGCCCAGTTGGATCTGCTCGACTGCGTTACCGATACAGTGTGCGGAAGTCGCACAAGCGGAGCTGATGGAGTAGTTAACACCGTGGATTTTAAACGGTGTGGCGAGGCAGGCAGAAACGCCAGATGCCATCGCTTTGGTGACCACATACGGGCCAACCGCTTTCAGGCCACGCGGGCCGCGCATTGCGTCAGCACCGAACACCTGGAAACGCGGGGAACCGCCGCCAGAACCTGCAATCAGGCCAACGCGCGGGTTATTCTGGTAAGCTTCCGGGGAGAGGCCAGCATCTGCGATTGCCTGCTCCATAGAAAGGAATGCATAGATGGATGCGTCGCTCATAAAGCGCACAACTTTGCGGTCAATGAGGCCAGTGGTATCCAGTTTTACGTTGCCCCAGACGTGGCTACGCATGCCGGAATCCTTCAGCTCCTGAGAGAAAGTGATCCCTGAACGTCCTTCACGCAGAGATGCCAGGACTTCCTGCTGGTTATTACCGATGCTGGAAACAATGCCCAGGCCAGTAATCACTGCACGTTTCATTCAATACCTCTGTAAGTCGCACATAGAGTAAGTTTCGAATGCACAATAGCGTACACTTGTACGCCGAACAAGTCCGATCAGACAATTTATAGAGAAATTTGCGCAGCCTGACACACATCGCTAAGATCGAGCCACCGCCTGTAAGACGAGTAACTTACGTGAAACACTACGCTATACAACCTGCCAACCTCGAATTTAATGCTGAGGGTACACCTGTTTCCCGAGATTTTGACGATGTCTATTTTTCCAACGATAACGGACTGGAAGAGACGCGTTATGTTTTTCTGGGGGGTAACCAATTAGAGGCACGTTTTCCCACACATCCACATCCTCTGTTTGTGGTAGCAGAGAGCGGCTTCGGCACCGGATTAAACTTCCTGACGCTATGGCAGGCATTTGATCAGTTTCGCGAAGCGCATCCACAGGCACAATTGCAGCGATTGCACTTCATTAGTTTTGAGAAATTTCCCCTCACCCAGGCTGATTTATCGTTAGCACATCAACACTGGCCAGAACTGGCACCGTGGACGAAACAGCTTCAGGCGCAGTGGCCTTTACCCTTGCCCGGTTGTCATCGTTTATTGCTCGATGAAGGCCGCGTAACGCTGGATTTATGGTTTGGCGATATTAACGAACTCACCAGCCAACTGGACAATTCACTAAATCAAAAAGTGGATGCCTGGTTTCTGGACGGCTTTGCGCCAGCGAAAAACCCGGATATGTGGACGCAAAATCTGTTTAACGCCATGGCGCGTCTGGCACGTCCTGGCTGCACGCTGGCGACCTTCACGTCTGCCGGTTTTGTCCGCCGGGGCTTGCAGGAAGCTGGATTCACGATGCAAAAGCGTAAGGGTTTTGGGCGGAAACGGGAGATGCTTTGCGGCGTGATGGAACAGACATTATCACTGCCCTCTTCCGCACCGTGGTTTAATCGCACAGGTAGCAACAAACGGGAAGTGGCGATTATTGGCGGCGGTATCGCCAGCGCGTTGTTGTCACTGGCGCTGTTGCGGCGCGGCTGGCAGGTAACGCTTTACTGCGCGGATAACGCTCCCGCGCTTGGTGCTTCTGGTAATCGTCAGGGAGCGCTGTATCCGTTATTAAGCAAACACGATGAGGCGCTGAACCGCTTTTTCTCTAATGCATTTACTTTTGCCCGTCGGCTTTACGGTCAATTACCCGTTAAATTTAATCATGACTGGTGCGGCGTAACGCAGCTAGCCTGGGATGAGAAAAGCCAGCACAAAATCGCGCAGATGTTATCGATGGATTTACCCGCAGATCTGGCGATGGCGGTCAACGCAAATGAGGTTGAAAACATTACAGGTGTTGCGACAAATTGTGGCGGTATTACTTATCCGCAAGGCGGCTGGCTATGTCCGGCAGAACTTACCCGTAATGTACTGGAACAGGCGGAACAGCAAGGTTTGCAGATTCGTTATCAACATCAGTTGCAGGATTTATTGCGTAAGGATGACGGGTGGCAACTGACATTTGCAGATCATCAGCAGGTGATGCATAGCGTGGTGGTACTGGCGAACGGGCATCAAATCAGCCGATTCAGCCAGACGTCACCTCTACCGGTGTATTCGGTTGCCGGACAGGTCAGTCATATTCCGACAACGCCGGAACTGGCGAAACTGAAGCAGGTGCTGTGCTATGACGGTTATCTCACACCACAAAATCCGGCGAATCAGCACCATTGTATTGGTGCCAGTTATCACCGCGGTAGTGAAGATACGACCTACAGTGAGGACGATCAGCAGCAGAATCGCCAACGGTTGATTGATTGCTTCCCGCAGGCGCAGTGGACGAAAGAAGTTGATGTCAGTGATAAAGAGGCTCGTTGTGGTGTACGTTGTGCCACGCGCGATCATCTGCCCATGGTGGGAAATGTCCCCGATTATGACGCCACGCTCGCGGAATATACCTCGCTGGCGGAACAGAAAGATGAAGCGGTAAGCGCACCAGTCTATGACGATCTCTTTATGCTTGCTGCTTTGGGTTCGCGCGGTTTGTGCTCTGCCCCGCTGTGCGCCGAGATTCTGGCGGCACAGATGAGTGAAGAACCTGTTCCGATGGATGCCAGTACGCTGGCGGCATTAAATCCAAATCGGTTATGGGTACGGAAGTTATTGAAGGGTAAAGCGGTTAAGGTAGGGTAATCTGCTTTGGCATTGTTTGTCGGATGCGGCGTGAACGCCTTATCCGACCTACGTGTGACCTGTAGGCCTGATAAGATGCGATAAGCGTCGCATCAGGCATGGTGCTCCCAAGGTCGGATGCGGCGTGAACGCCTTATCCGACCTACGTGTGACCTGTAGGCCTGATAAGACGCGATAAGCGTCGCATCAGGCATGGTGCTCCCAAGGTCGGATGCGGCGTG
>NZ_PTSR01000119.1:0-656 GCF_002965345.1 Escherichia sp. MOD1-EC5950 | reverse complement strand
CTGCTGGGGAGGCGTGCGGGGGAAAGGGCCACGGCAGAAAACAGCGTGGTGCCGTTCAACCGGCTGCTGTCTTACCGTGGTGTGCACTATCGTTATGACGAACACGGCCGGGTGGTGGAAAAGCAGGGCCGGAGCGGAACGCAGAGTTACCGTTATGATGCGGAACACCGGATGGTGGAGGTGACGACAGCGCGGGAGACATACCGGTATGTGTACGATGCGCTGGGGAGGCGGACGGAAAAACAGCACATCAGCCCTGACGGTAAACCGTACAACCGGACAAAATTTTTATGGGACGGGATGCGGCTGGCGCAGGAGAGCAGGCCGGAGGGGATAAGCCGCCTGTATATCTACAGCGACCAGGGGAGTTATGAACCGCTGGCGCGGGTGGACAAGGCGGGCAAAGAGGGACCGAACCGGATACTGTATTTTCACACAGATGTGAACGGCGCGCCGGAAGAGATGACGGACAGTGACGGGAAAATCGTGTGGGAGACGGGGTATCAGGTCTGGGGTAACACGATACAGGAGAAGGACCACGGCAGGGTGGAACAGAACCTGCGTTACCAGGGACAGTACCTCGACAGGGAAACGGGGCTGCACTACAATCTGCACCGTTACTATGATCCGGATGTCGGGCGGTTCATAGTAACGGA
>NZ_PTSR01000118.1:0-684 GCF_002965345.1 Escherichia sp. MOD1-EC5950 | reverse complement strand
TCCGTGTGGTAATACCAGATTTTCCGGCTTTCCCCGCGCCCCGTGACAGCCGCCACCGGCGTGTACGGCTGTTCCGCGTCGTACAGGTACGTCCGCTTTCCCTGCCACGTTGTCTCCTGCAACAGCCGGAATCCTTCCCACACAAACGTCGTCCGCCGCTGTTCCCGCTGGTTCGTATGGCGGCCATACGTCGCCTTGCTGATACGCCTGCCCAGCGCATCGTACTGATACCGCGTCTCGCTGTTGCTGCTGATGACCCGCGTTAACTGGCCCTGCGCGTTCCACTCCAGTTGCTGTTCTCGCCGCTCTGTCAGTTCACCCCATTCGTTATAGCGGTAACGGTCACGCCCGTAGCCCGGCAGGCGGTTGTCCATCACCGCTCCCTGATATTCATCCGTCAGCAGGTTGCCTGCTTTGTCGTAATAATAATGGTCATGGTCGTACATCTGCCCCGTACGACCGGTCAGCCAGCCGCTCCGGTCATAGCTGAACACCAGGCAGCCACGCAGTTTGTCGTTAATGCCGCTGACTTCACCGTCTGCGTTCCAGATGTAATCCCGCCCCGTCACGCTGTCGCTCTGTGTCGGGGGATTTCCGGCCTGTTGCGGACTCCGGCTGCCGCCTGGCAGGCTGCGCTGCCAGCTTAACCGGTTGTCGGCGTTGTAGCCGCTGAACGTCGTCAGC
>NZ_PTSR01000117.1:0-686 GCF_002965345.1 Escherichia sp. MOD1-EC5950 | reverse complement strand
ACAGAAACGAAAGGCCGGGGTTATAGCAGAAGCTAATCCTGAGTAAAACGGTGGATCAATATTGGGCCGTTGGTGGATATATAAGTGGATCACTTTTCATCCGTCGTTGACAGCAAAACGGAAAGCCGGTTTATGGCCGGAATGCTGACGGGGGCATTACTGATGCTGGTCACGTTGTTTGTTGCGCCCTGGCTGGTCATCGAAACACTGGCCGGATGTCTCAGTCAGGTGCTGGAGTGAAACCATAATGACGGCATGTGTTCAGCGAAAAGATACCGGGGGAACGGTGCGTTTCCCGTGGCAACTGGCGCCATTACAGCGCGATATTATCAAAATCGTGGCATTTCTGGCGATGGCCGGCGACCACATTGCCACAGCATTTCATGTGGGGAGTCCCTGGCTTAACCTGACCGGGCGGTGCGCATTCCCGCTTTTCGCACTGATGGCAGGCTGTAACCTGGCGGGGAGGCAGATACGACAGACTGCCGTAAATCGCCTGTGGCTGATGGCAGTGCTGGCGCAACCGGTATTCTGGCTGGCATTTCGGGGGACAGGAAATCAGTGGTGGGAACTGAACATTCTGTTCTGCTTTGCCGTGGTGATGCAGGTGGTCTGTTTCTGGCAACGCCCTGATGCCATAAAAGGTGCCATAACCGGAACCATGCTGGCACTGTATCTGCCGTTCA
>NZ_PTSR01000116.1:0-713 GCF_002965345.1 Escherichia sp. MOD1-EC5950 | reverse complement strand
CCTGAATTTTTAGTCAGCAGTAAACGGGGGAGTGTTTACTGCCGGACTCTGCTGAATTACTGGTAAGAAACAGTAACTGGCAATTGAGCACTCCAGTTAATGGAGTCATTGGCTGCCGGAGCATCCAGTTTGATAGTAATTTTGGCAAAATCACGAATACCAGATGCATATGAAGCAGAATATTTCACAGAAGGGTCAGCAAAACCTTCGTTATCACCTTTATCCCATGAAGTACCCGCTGCAGGGTTCTCGTTTTCCCAAACATCAGAGAATAACTGCGCCATGACCTCATAAGCGCCAGAAATAGTCACACCATCAACTGAAGCAGGGACACCACCAGAAAAAGCGCCAGTAGCTTGTGATGCAGCCAAATATTTGACCTCTACGTTATTATCGCCCCATGCAGCTTTCTCAATAGCTGATGCATACAGCGGCGCAGTTAAAACACCAATCTTCCCGGCATCGCCATTAACATTTAAAGTTAACTCTGTGGTGTTATCAGTAAAATTAGCTGTATTAATGGCGCCACCATAGTTAATAATAGGAACAATACCCGGTTGACCATTAAATACCGCATTATTTCGGATAGCTAAAACTGGAATGTTTTTACCTGCAGGAATTTCAACCGTAGTAGCCCCTTTCTGAATCGGCGCATTCAGGTCATTCACCGCAGCGCCTACTTTAACTTCCCACGGGGTAACTTTTTCTACCGG
>NZ_PTSR01000115.1:0-750 GCF_002965345.1 Escherichia sp. MOD1-EC5950 | reverse complement strand
CACGCAGGCGATGCAGCGAAACTTAGGCAAACGCTGGCAACAATTGCATAACTTCGTCTATCTTGTCGCGATCCTGGTCCCCATACATTATCTGTGGTCAGTAAAGATTATCTCAATGCAATCAGTAATTTACGCTGTCCTGGTGTTGCTACTTTTAGGCTTGCGTCATAATAAATGGTTTTCTCTGTTCAAAAAGTTACAGAAGTTGTTTCACCACAAAATTACAACATAATCTGTGCGTCTCCTGCAGACACTTAGGTTACGTGAGCTGGCAGTAAATATTTAATGGTGTTGTCCAACTGGATAACCTAAACAATGTGCGTCAATGGCATGTAAGACGGTACGCTGTGATTTCATATGGCGCAGGAGAAAACCGCCGAAGCCCGACGTAAGTCTGTGCGGTCGTCCTTCCGTCCTGCAATGCCATGCGCCCAGTCAGCGATGATAATGCTTCTTTGCGTAGTCGGAGTTGCCAGCGTCAGTGATATAAGACAGTAATCACCATTGTTAGTATGAAGAAATAACCAAGTCTGTCTCCCATCCCAGGGGAGACTTGAGGTATTTCCCATATACAGGCCAGAGTATTTATTCTCAGGATAATTGTTTCAGCATCGCAACCGCATCAGATTCCGGCATCGAAAACTGCACCCGGTGCCGTGCAGCCACATCGAGCGCAAACACCTTCGTGTAGACCTCCGTTGAGCTGATGGACTTATGCCCCATCAGGCTCTGCAGGACCTTCAGCGGTAT
>NZ_PTSR01000114.1:0-785 GCF_002965345.1 Escherichia sp. MOD1-EC5950 | reverse complement strand
GAAATCATGGCTCCGCAGGATGACAAGCATATTCAGACCTAACTGATAACCTACGGATTTTATTGACGTCAGCAGGTCAAAATCCTTTTTTAATTCAGGATGCTGGTTAAGGTGTGAACGGATCAGACTGTCCAGACGTTTAATTTCTGCGTTCAACTGACCAATCATTGCCTCTACGGATTCAGCTATAACAGAAGGTGTGTCTGTTGCCAGGTATTTTTCCAGCCTGTTTTTTTCGCGAGTGCTGTCGGCCACAAGAGCATCACGTCTGCGGAGCAGTGTACTGAGATGGCGGACTTCTTCCGGTGGAGGAAGCCATGGCTCCGGTGCTTTAAGCGCGCCATAGCAAGCCAGCATATAAGCATCAACCCGGTCATTTTTGGTCAGCATTCCCATTCCCCGGGCAAACTCTCGTGCCCTGTGTGGGTTGGCAAGTGATATCCGGCTCCCGGCTTTGTGAAGCCCATAAGCCAGTGATTCATGATAAACACCAGTGGCTTCCATGATGATATGGACATCTTCAGGTTTACAATGTTGCTTACTGAGCCAGGCTATTACCGCGCTGACAGCATTAATATCATTCTGAAGTTTTCGGGTTTTGACTCTGCCTTTTACGCCTTCGCGCAGCAGGCACAAATCCAGCGTTTTCTTGCTGACATCAATACCTAACTGAAACATGAATATTCTCCTTTCACCAAACCATCACGCCTATTCCCCTTGTACATGCAGAGTCATCGCTCTTGGCAACCGTTCAATGTTAATGCTGGCGTGAAAGGTGAAGCAGA
>NZ_PTSR01000113.1:0-834 GCF_002965345.1 Escherichia sp. MOD1-EC5950 | reverse complement strand
CCGTAATCCCAGTCCACATTCTCCGGCATCTTCACCAGCCCCTTCTGGGGAATGGACAGCGCCAGACTCTGGGTGGAAACATCAAAATCCACTTTCACTGACGGGGCTTTTGTCAGCACATAGCACTGTCGTGTGGCGTCATATCCCTCACGAAAGTAATCTGCACTGACGTAAATCCCGGCCTTCGTCAGCCATGCCTCTGTCAGACACAGTTCATTACTGTCCTGTGGTGTCACATCCAGTATCTGTTTCCCGGCCTCCTTCCCGTTCAGGGACAGGTCAACCAGATAACGCCCCGGTGCATAGCTGCCGTTCAGGGCTGCCCAGACTTCCGGATTAACCCCGGCACCACCCTGGATAAAGGACATATCCAGTTTTTCACCTGCAATACCTGTGGCACTGGCAAAAGCAGCTGATACGGCAAGCGCAAGTGCGGCCCGACGGAAAAACACGGACGAAACCGGCTCTGCGACTGCCTTCTTTCCTGCACACACAATCCTTTTCTCCGTTACTGATACGTGACCACAAAGGTCAGTGCCCCCGTGTATTCCCCCGCCTTCACGTTCGCCGGAAACACCGGCTGCGCACGAAAACGAAACTGTCCTTTAGCAGCAAACTCCACCGGGTAATTCACCGAATGACTGTCCTGAGTCAGACGTCCGCGATAATCTGCCTGTGCATCCACCGCCCACACATCCACGCGAACACCCTCACCGGCACCGCGGGTGACCACGCCCCCTGCATCCAGCTGTCCCGGGTTACCAAAATCCAGGGTGGCGACCTGCCCTGCCTGAAAGGCTGAGCAGCCCTGAACCGTGGCACCGGACTCATACA
>NZ_PTSR01000112.1:0-849 GCF_002965345.1 Escherichia sp. MOD1-EC5950 | reverse complement strand
CAGTACCGAACCGCTGACCGAGACAGAACCACTGGTTCCGCCGGACTGCGAGTGGTTCAGGGCACCACTCAGATAAGACCGGTCACCGCTGTACGACGCGTTCAGATAACTGCTGGCACCACCATCACTGTCACGACCACCGCCCAGACCATAGCTGAAACGGTCATTCAGCGAGCCGGACACACCGGTGCTGAAGCCTGTGCCACCGTCTTTACTCGTACTCACCGACGTACTGCTGCTGTAGCGACGGTCAAACAGTGTGAACGGTACCGATACTGACGCCGATGCAGACCAGTTGTTTTCTCCCCGGGTGTTCCGTGAACCGGACCAGCCCAGGTTAAGACTGACGCCCTTAATCTGTGTGCTCAGGGTGCCGGTAATACCTGTATCCTTACCGTTGTCATCGCTGTACCGGTAACGCCCGGTCATGGATGCGGGGTAATAGCTCCGCTGCCAGCCGGACACCGACAGACTGAACAGTCCACCCACCGGCTGACTGACACCGGCATTCCATTCATCCTTCGTCCGGCGACCATGATTTGACTGCGACCACAACTCTGTCGGGTCAAAGGAGGACATATCCTCATATTCCTCACTCTGCCGTGACCAGCTCACCCGCAGTCCGGTGTTCGTCATCTCCAGTTGTTTACTCCAGGATAACTGCACCTTATTTCCGCTGCGGCTGCCGTCACGGTATTTTGCCGTGACATAAGCCCCGTCAGCAGACACCGCCCCCAGGTAACTCAGCCCCAGAACAGCCCCGGCGCTGACACCCTGCCAGTCCTGGTTAAACACCCCGCCGGTGCGCAGCGTCAGCCCGTCCAGACCGTAACCGTATGACGCCGCAAA
>NZ_PTSR01000111.1:0-865 GCF_002965345.1 Escherichia sp. MOD1-EC5950 | reverse complement strand
CCCCCTGCATCATCCACTCTCCATCTACGACTCATTCTGCAGAGGAGTGGCGTGATGATGGAACTGCAACATCAACGACTGATGGCGCTCGCCGGGCAGTTGCAACTGGAAAGCCTTATAAGCGCAGCGCCTGCGCTGTCACAACAGGCAGTAGACCAGGAATGGAGTTATATGGACTTCCTGGAGCATCTGCTTCATGAAGAAAAACTGGCACGTCATCAACGTAAACAGGCGATGTATACCCGAATGGCAGCCTTCCCGGCGGTGAAAACGTTCGAAGAGTATGACTTCACATTCGCCACCGGAGCACCGCAGAAGCAACTCCAGTCATTACGCTCACTCAGCTTCATAGAACGTAATGAAAATATCGTATTACTGGGGCCATCAGGTGTGGGGAAAACCCATCTGGCAATAGCGATGGGCTATGAAGCAGTCCGTGCAGGTATCAAAGTTCGCTTCACAACAGCAGCAGATCTGTTACTTCAGTTATCCACGGCGCAACGTCAGGGCCGTTATAAAACGACGCTTCAGCGTGGAGTAATGGCCCCCCGCCTGCTCATCATTGATGAAATAGGCTATCTGCCGTTCAGTCAGGAAGAAGCAAAACTGTTCTTCCAGGTCATCGCTAAACGTTACGAAAAGAGCGCAATGATCCTGACATCCAATCTGCCGTTCGGGCAGTGGGATCAAACGTTCGCCGGTGATGCAGCCCTGACCTCAGCGATGCTGGACCGTATCTTACACCACTCACATGTCGTTCAAATCAAAGGAGAAAGCTATCGACTCAGACAGAAACGAAAGGCCGGGGTTATAGCAGAAGCTAATCCTGAGTAAAACGGTGGATCAATATTGGGCCGTTGGTGGA
>NZ_PTSR01000110.1:0-889 GCF_002965345.1 Escherichia sp. MOD1-EC5950 | reverse complement strand
CCGTGGCGGTTGGCTGTTTCAACATCGACAGTGATCCCCATCGGGCGCAGGCGAGTCATTAGTGGGATGTAAAAACTGTTACGGGTGTACTGCACCATCCGTTCCACCTTACCTTTAGTCTGTGCCCTGAAGGGGCGACACAGTCGGGGAGAGAAGCCCATCTCCTTGCCGAACTGCCACAGCGAAGGATGGAACCGGTGCTGACCGGTCTGATATGCGTCACGTTGCAGAACCACAGTTTTCATATTGTCATACAACACTTCGCGCGGCACACCACCAAAGAAGCGGAACGCATTACGATGGCAGGTCTCCAGCGTGTCATAACGCATATTGTCAGTGAATTCGATGTACAACATTCGGCTGTATCCGAGAACAGCAACGAACACGTGAAGCGGTGAGCGACCATTACGCATAGTGCCCCAGTCAACCTGCATCTGTCGTCCGGGTTCAGTTTCGAACCGAACGGCAGGCTCCTGCTCCTGAGGAACCGAGAGAGAACGAATGAATGCCCTGAGAATGGTCATTCCGCCACGATATCCCTGGTCTCTGATCTCGCGAGCGATTACCGTTGCCGGGATTTTGTAAGGATGAGCATCGGCGATGCGTTGACGAATATAATCCCGGTATTCATCCAGGAGTGAAGCAACAGCAGGTCGCGGCGTATATTTTGGCGGCTCAGATTTTGCCTGCAAATAACGTTTAACGGTATTGCGGGAGATCCCCAGTTCTCTGGCAATCGCCCGGCTACTCATTCCCTGCTTGTGCAGGATTTTAATTTCCATAACTGTCTCAAAAGTGACCATAAGCTCTCCTGAATCAGGAGAGCAGATTACCCCCTGGATCTGATTTCAGGCGTTGGGTGTGGATCACTATTGCACCGTTCGTGACA
>NZ_PTSR01000010.1:0-75533 GCF_002965345.1 Escherichia sp. MOD1-EC5950 | reverse complement strand
GTTTGTAGGCCTGATAAGACGCGACAGCGTCGCATCAGGCAATAGTGCTCAGGTGCCGGATGCGGCGTGAACGCCTTATCCGGCCTACGGTTCGGGCACAAGTTTGTAGGCCTGATAAGACGCGACAGCGTCGCATCAGGCAATGGTGCTCAGGTGCCGGATGCGGCGTGAACGCCTTATCCGGTTTACTGGACAAAGCACTGTGCACAAGTGCAACAATCAACTCCATTTGCGCCATTCCTCCCCGCGCGCTAGCATGATATTTCACAAAGGGAGGTCGTATGGATCTGTTGTACCGGGTAAAAACACTTTGGGCTGCGCTGCGCGGTAATCATTACACCTGGCCTGCCATCGATATCTCTCTTTCCGGTAATCGTCATTTTCATCTCATTGGCAGTATTCATATGGGTAGCCACGATATGGCTCCCCTGCCCGCCCGGCTGCTCAAAAAACTCAAACAAGCCGATGCGCTTATCGTCGAGGCGGATGTTTCCACCAGCGATACCCCATTTGCCAATCTCCCTTCCTGCGAGGCGCTGGAAGAGCGTATCAGCGAAGAACAGATGCAAAACCTGCAACATATTAGCCAGGAGATGGGCATTTCTCCCTCGCTGTTTTCTACTCAACCGCTGTGGCAAATCGCGATGGTTCTTCAGGCGACACAGGCGCAAAAACTGGGGCTGCGGGCAGAATATGGTATCGATTACCAGTTATTGCAGGTAGCGAAGCAACAACATAAGCCCGTGATTGAACTGGAAGGGGCAGAAAATCAGATTGCCATGTTGCTCCAGCTTCCCGACAACGGACTGGCACTGCTGGACGATACTCTGACCCACTGGCATACCAACGCCCGGTTGTTGCAACAAATGATGAGCTGGTGGCTGAATGCGCCACCGCAAGATAATGAAATAACGCTGCCCAATACATTCAGTCAGTCGCTGTACGATGTGCTGATGCACCAGCGCAATCTTGCCTGGCGGGATAAATTACGCGCTATGCCGCCGGGGCGCTATGTGGTCGCGGTTGGCGCACTGCACTTATATGGAGAAGGGAATTTGCCGCAGATGCTGCGCTAAAAAAATGGCCAATATCGCTATTGGCCCGTCAAAGAGGAATTTCATATTTTTATTATTATGCCGTCACTTTAAGCGACGGTGTAAGTCGATTGTCGCTCAATCTCACCATCCTGCCAATACTCTTAGGCAAGATGACTCTTTTTTTTGGGCCGCCATCAGGCGTATGCTTTCTCCGTTTTTTGTTTGAGGCAGGAAAATTACGATGACACCCGCAGTTAAATTACTCGAAAAAAACAAGATTTCTTTCCAGATTCATACCTACGATCACGATCCGGCTGAAACTAATTTTGGCGATGAAGTGGTCAAAAAATTAGGTTTAAATGCGGATCAGGTCTACAAAACGCTGCTTGTCGCGGTGAACGGCGATATGAAACATCTGGCGGTAGCCGTTACGCCAGTCGCAGGTCAACTGGATCTTAAAAAGGTGGCAAAGGCGCTGGGTGCCAAGAAAGTGGAGATGGCCGATCCGATGGTGGCACAACGCACCACGGGGTATCTGGTTGGGGGAATTAGCCCACTGGGGCAGAAAAAACGTCTGCCGACGATCATCGACGCCCCCGCGCAAGAATTTGCCACCATTTATGTTTCTGGTGGTAAACGCGGGTTAGATATCGAACTGGCAGCAGGCGATCTGGCGAAGATCCTCGATGCGAAATTTGCCGATATTGCTCGCCGCGATTAAGCATTGTGCCGGATGCGCACATCCGGCACTTTCAGATTACTGCCAGCTTACCTCACCTTTCGGCTCATATGCGCTCGCATCCAGCGGCGAGTTTTTCTGGATATAGCCTTTCAGCACTTCAGCATCAATAAAGCCGGTATTCACATAACCCGGTTTGTTATCAAGGCGCGGATAACCATCACCACCGGTGGCATTGAAGTTTAATGTCGCCATGCGGTAAGTTTTCGCCGGATCGACTGCTTCGCCTTTGATTTTCAGGTCGTTCAGTTTGCCGTCTTTCGCCACAAAGCTGACGTTGGCAAATTGCGGATAGGCACCGGAATCCTGCTTCATTTGCGCGACGGCGGTCAGGTAATCAATCACCTCTTTACCCGTCATATCCACATACACCACCACATTGCCGAACGGCTGCACTTTCAGCACGTTTTTGTAGCTGATATTACCAGCCTCAATGGAGTCGCGAACCCCGCCGCCGCTCATCACCGCGAAGTCAGCGCCTGTGCGATCCATTTGTGCCGCCAGAATTAATCGTCCCATATTGGTCTGCACAAAACGGACTTTGCTGCGGTCACCTTCCAGGCGACCATTGGTTTCGCCAATTTTCACTTCCAGTTGCGCTTTGCCTTTGTTCTGGAACGGCGATAACAGCGAGATCATTTGCTGGTTCTCAGCGATTTCCGGGGTGTAAAGCACACGTTCACTTTTCCCGTCTTCCCAGGTCACTTTCTTCTTCAGATTCACCGGAATCAACTGGTAGTTGACCATTTTCATTTCGCCATTGCGGAACTCAAAATCAGCCCGCCCCACGTATTTCCCCCACTCATGCGCCTGCACAATCCAGATGCCGTTTTGTTGATCCGGTTTACAAGGCGTACCAGGAACATAATCGACCTGTTTTTTATTTTCCGCCGCCATACAGACCGGATCTTGCGAGTGACCACCGACGATCATCGCCAGCGATCCGGCAGGCAAGCTGCGCGCCATCTCTACATCGCCCGGAGCATTTGAACCGTGCTCACCATTGTCGTAATGCCCCATATGCGTGGCGGCGATAATAATGTCCGGCTTCTCTGTCTGTTGCAGTTCCTGAATCACCAGCTTCGCTTCGTCGGCAGGTTTACGAAACTCAATGTCAGTGAAATATTCCGGGTTACCAATTTTCGCCGTGTCATCGGTCGTCAGACCAATAACCGCGATTTTCAGATCCTGACGCTTAAACAACGCCCAGGGTTTAAACAGGCGCTCGCCGGTACTTTTTTGATAGATATTGGCGGACAGCAACGGGAACTTAGCCCACTTTTCCTGCTGACGTAATACGGCGAGCGGGTTATCAAATTCATGATTACCGATCGCCATCGCGTCATAACCCACCAGATTCATGCCGCGAAAATCAGGTTCAGCATCCTGTAAGTCGGATTCCGGTACACCGGTGTTAATGTCGCCACCAGAAAGTAACAGCACGCTACCACCTTCAGCAGCGACTTCTTTGCGGATACCATCCACCAGCGTTTTTTGCGCCGCCAGACCATATTCGCCATATTCATTACGCCAGAAATGACCGTGGTGATCGTTGGTATGAAGCACCGTAATTTTGTAGGTTTTATCCTGCTCATAAGCCTGGGCGGTTTCACTCGCCAGTGTAAATGCGGCTAATAATGCTAATGCCACACCCCGCTGCAAAAACTTCATATTTCTCTCTCCCTGACCAGATATCAACGTGTTGAAAATTAGTATGACGCGACATAATAGACAAATCTGTGTGTGGTGATGGTAAATCTACATACAAAAATGGAAATTCTGTATTAAGTATTGAGACTTCCTTAAGACAGCGCATGCAGGTATGTTAGTCAGGTAATAATCACAAATAAGATAATTCTTTACATCGCAACCCTGAAAAAGTGACTTTCCTATGGCAATGAGTGAACAAACCCAGCCTGTGGCGGGCGCGGCTGCGTCAACCACTAAGGCACGCACATCGTTTGGTATTTTAGGCGCAATCAGCCTCTCGCATCTGCTGAACGATATGATCCAATCGCTAATTCTGGCGATTTATCCTCTGCTCCAGTCTGAATTTTCTCTGACATTTATGCAGATTGGCATGATTACCCTGACGTTCCAGCTCGCTTCCTCTCTGCTGCAACCGGTGGTCGGCTACTGGACCGATAAATACCCGATGCCGTGGTCGCTGCCGATTGGCATGTGCTTTACCCTGAGCGGCCTGGTGCTTCTGGCGCTGGCGGACAGTTTTGGTGCGGTTCTGCTGGCGGCGGCGCTGGTCGGTACAGGTTCATCGGTCTTTCACCCGGAATCTTCCCGCGTGGCGCGTATGGCGTCTGGGGGGCGTCATGGCCTGGCACAATCTATCTTCCAGGTAGGCGGTAACTTTGGTAGTTCGTTGGGGCCATTGCTGGCGGCGGTGATCATCGCACCTTACGGCAAAGGCAACGTCGCATGGTTTGTACTGGCGGCACTGCTGGCTATCGTAGTACTGGCGCAAATCAGCCGCTGGTACGCCGCGCAACACCAAATGAGTAAAAGCAAACCGAAAGAAGTGATTGTTAACCCGCTGCCACGCGACAAAGTGGTACTGGCAGTCAGCATCTTGTTAATCCTGATTTTCTCGAAATATTTCTATATGGCGAGCATCAGCAGCTATTACACCTTTTATTTGATGCAAAAGTTCGGTTTATCTATCCAGAATGCCCAACTTCATCTGTTTGCCTTCCTGTTTGCCGTCGCGGCGGGAACCGTCATTGGCGGGCCTGTGGGGGACAGAATTGGTAGAAAATATGTAATTTGGGGTTCTATCCTCGGCGTTGCGCCGTTTACCTTGATTTTACCTTACGCCAGCCTGTACTGGACGGGTATTTTAACGGTGATTATTGGATTTATCCTCGCCTCGGCGTTTTCCGCCATTCTGGTCTACGCCCAGGAGCTACTTCCGGGGCGTATCGGCATGGTTTCTGGACTCTTTTTCGGTTTTGCTTTCGGGATGGGAGGCCTTGGCGCAGCGGTTCTGGGGCTTCTCGCTGACCATACCAGCATCGAGTTAGTTTATAAAATCTGTGCTTTCCTGCCGCTTCTGGGAATGTTGACCATATTCTTACCTGATAATCGGCATAAATCCTGAATTCCCGGCAGCCAAAGGTAAACTTTGGCTGCTTCATTTTGCAGTAGCCATAAGCCTTTCCTCTTCATACACCTCATCACTTTTCCGATCCGTGCTTTTTTTGCGGCTAATTCCATTTTTCTGCAAAATTCAACAATTATTCATAAACATCATCAATGAAATTGTCATAAACTATTACCTGTAATTTTGGTTTTCCCGGCCAAAATATGGACAACTACCACCAGGAAAAGGAGATGGAATGCATCACGCCACCCCGCTTATCACCACAATTGTTGGCGGCCTTGTGCTTGCCTTTATCCTCGGCATGCTGGCCAATAAACTGCGTATTTCTCCTCTGGTGGGATATCTGTTAGCGGGTGTGCTGGCTGGCCCCTTTACCCCAGGTTTTGTTGCTGATACTAAACTGGCACCGGAACTGGCGGAGCTGGGCGTTATTCTGCTGATGTTCGGCGTCGGCCTGCATTTTTCGCTAAAGGATTTAATGGCGGTAAAGTCGATCGCCATTCCCGGCGCGATTGCCCAGATAGCCGTGGCGACGTTGCTGGGCATGGCTCTCTCTGCCGTGATCGGCTGGTCGTTGATGACCGGCATCGTATTCGGCCTGTGCCTTTCCACCGCCAGTACCGTGGTACTGCTACGCGCGCTTGAAGAACGGCAATTGATAGACAGTCAGCGCGGGCAAATCGCCATTGGCTGGCTGATTGTGGAAGATTTGGTGATGGTTCTTACGCTGGTATTGTTGCCGGCGGTAGCGGGGATGATGGAACAAGGCGATGTTGGCTTTGCCACGCTGGCGGTTGATATGGGGATCACCATCGGCAAGGTGGTCGCATTTATCGCCATTATGATGCTGGTGGGTCGCCGTCTGGTGCCGTGGATTATGGCGCGGAGCGCAGCAACCGGTTCGCGTGAATTGTTTACCTTATCGGTGCTGGCGCTGGCATTAGGCATTGCTTTTGGTGCAGTAGAACTGTTTGACGTCTCCTTCGCGCTGGGCGCATTCTTTGCCGGAATGGTGCTTAACGAATCCGAACTTAGTCACCGCGCAGCGCATGATACGCTGCCGTTGCGCGATGCGTTTGCGGTGCTGTTCTTTGTCTCTGTAGGCATGTTGTTTGATCCACTGATCCTGATTCAGCAACCGCTGGCGGTGCTGGCTACGCTGGCGATTATTCTGTTTGGTAAATCAGTGGCAGCGCTTTTCCTGGTTCGTCTGTTTGGTCACTCCCAGCGTACAGCGTTAACCATTGCCGCCAGCCTGGCGCAGATTGGTGAGTTCGCCTTTATCCTGGCAGGTCTGGGGATGGCGCTGAATCTGCTGCCGCAGGCAGGGCAAAACCTGGTGCTGGCAGGCGCGATCCTGTCGATTATGCTCAACCCGGTGCTGTTCGCGCTGCTGGAGAAATATCTGGCGAAGACCGAAACACTGGAAGAGCAGACGCTGGAAGAGGCTATCGAAGAAGAGAAACAGATCCCGGTGGATATTTGCAACCACGCGATACTGGTGGGCTATGGTCGCGTGGGCAGCCTGCTGGGGGAAAAATTGCTCGCGTCTGATATTCCGTTAGTGGTGATTGAAACATCACGAACCCGTGTTGATGAGTTGCGTGAACGCGGGGTTCGCGCAGTATTAGGCAACGCTGCTAACGAAGAGATAATGCACCTGGCGCATCTGAAATGCGCGAAATGGCTGATTCTGACCATTCCCAACGGTTACGAAGCCGGTGAGATTGTGGCCTCTGCTCGCACCCAAAACCCGGATATTGAGATTATCGCCCGTGCCCATTATGACGATGAGGTGGCGTATATCTCCGAACGTGGAGCAAATCAGGTGGTGATGGGTGAACGCGAAATTGCCCGTACTATGCTGGAACTGCTGGAAGCGCCACCGGCTGGTGAGGTGGTTACGGGGTAATATATTGACATCATTGCCGGATGCGATGCTAACGCACCTTATCCGGCCTACGCGTGCCATCTTCCGTAGGTTGGATAAGGCGTTTACGCCGCATCCGACAGTCATCAGTTCGCTGGTTTAACGATCCCAGTAAGACTCTTCCAGACTGTCCTCACGCTCCGGCAGCCCGCGTGTTAAGCGTGGTGAATGCTGGTTCAAAACCTGATAACTGACGCGGTTAGCGTATTTACACACCTGCGCTAACGACGAATAGGTTAACCAGGTGAATTTATGCTTACTGGAATTTGGCACGTTGGTGCGGTGATAACTATTGGCGGTAATGTCATGCAACAACGCTGCCAGCGCCCCATCTCCGGCTCCGTTGGTGTTCATGATTTTTTCCGGCCCGCCCATATATGGTGCAATGTGCGAATAGACACGCAACGGATTCTGGCAATCTTTGTGCCGCATGGCGCGGCTAAACTCATACTGGTTAAATTCGGGTATGGCCCCCGGCAATAGCGGATGCTGGGTTTTGCGTTTCGCTTCGTCTTCAGTAAAGCCCGCCATATATAAACCAATTGGCCCCGCGGTGCACAGCACCAGATCTACCCAGTCCAGTGCCTTATCAGATGCCAGCAGCGGATCGCTCTCTCCGGTCAACGCTTCCGCTTCCTCTTCGTTCATCGCCAGAATAGAAACGTGTTCTTTGAGGAACGCCTGCCACCACTGTGGGTTCTCCGCAATAACAAATTTGGTTCCCAGCGTCAGCACCACCGGCACGTTGTATTTTTTGGCATATTCAATGGCTTTCATGGTCGCTTCCGGCATCGGTTCACCCGGCTTGCAGCGCACCAGATAGGACGTTAATACCAGCGCCGACGCTCCGGCAATGACATCTTCCGGAATACTTTCCGCACGTAGCTGGTTCATATGACCCGGGCTGATAGCAAAGGTACGTTCGCCAGACTCACCAATCAGCGTAAAGCAACGACCAATCGGGCCGTCCACCCCTTGCAGATAGTTAAGATCGGTTCGACTGGAGGTGTTACACAAGTAACGGTAGGCGTAGCTGCCAATTTCAATATTGCTGCACATTACGCCTAGCAGCACCGAACGGTCATCCGCCAGCACGGAGTAATTGTGCATGGTGTTACCAATGGTGCCACCCGCGAACTGATGGGTTATCAGGTTGTTCTGTTTCAGTTCCTGATAAAGTACTTCGGCAACATCATCTTCAATCACTAGTGAATGCCCGGCGCTTAATCCATAACGCTCAATGAACTCATCATCCACTTTCGCTTCAATATCCACCAGCGTCTGGTCGATACCCACCACCCAGGCGGCGCTGGTTTCGTTTTCTGGTTGGATTTGCTGCAACAGCGGATCGCGTGCGTTTACAGGGAAGTAATGTTTGGATTTACGTTTACCGGGAAATTTCATGGTTGTTTTTACGGGTGGTTAACTGAGCGGCGAATGTTAACACAATCATGCCTGAACGCGCGAGACGCAGGCAGTTTCAATATCAGCAGGTGAGATCGCATTTTCATGGCAGTGGTTCCTTACAATGGCGTTATTTGAAAGGAGTTTTTTAATGAAGACGGAAAACAAATTATCCGTGCTGGAACTTATTTCTCCTGAAATGAAGGCCGTTGTTAATACTCTTCAGCCCGATTTACCGCCCTGGCCCGCAGCGGGAACGATTACTGAGCAACGGCAGCATTACACACTTGAGCGTCGATTCTGGAATGCTGACGCTCCAGAAATGGCAACCAGAGCTTACGCAGTCCCTACGCCTTATGGCCAGGTGGAAACACGGCTCTACTCGCCGGACGCAGACAGCACCGCGACGCTGTTTTATCTGCATGGCGGCGGTTTTATTCTCGGCAATCTCGATACCCACGATCGCATTATGCGGCTGCTGGCGAACTACACTCAGTGTACGGTGGTTGGTATCAATTACACCCTTTCACCAGAAGCGCGTTTTCCGCAAGCAATAGAGGAAATCGTGGCGTCCTGTTGTCACTTCCACCGACAGGCAAGCGATTATCAAATCAATATGTCACGCATAGGCTTTGCCGGTGATTCCGCGGGCGCGATGCTGGCGCTCGCCAGTGCTTTATGGCTACGAGATAAGCAGATTGATTGCGGTAACGTTGTTGGGGTTTTGCTGTGGTATGGGCTTTACGGATTACGAGATTCCGTAACTCGCCGCCTGTTGGGCGGTGACTGGGATGGTTTAACGCAACAGGATTTGCTGATGTATGAAGAGGCCTATTTAGGTAACAAAGCAGACCGCGAGTCGCCATATTACTGCCTGTTTAATAATGATCTCACTCGCGATATGCCGCCCTGCTTTATCGCGGGCGCAGAGTTTGATCCGCTGCTGGATGACAGTCGCCTGCTTTACCAGACGTTAGCGGCACACCAGCAACCTTGTGAGTTCAAACTCTACTCCGGTACGCTACACGCCTTTTTGCATTATTCACGGATGATGAAAACCGCCGACGATGCTCTACGCGACGGCGCTCGATTCTTTAGCAATAGGTTGCAACCAGATTAGCCATCATTTCGATATGTTCCGGTGTAGCATTAAGCGCCGGAATATATTCATATTTTTTACCGCCCGCACCGAGGAAGACTTCACGGTTTTGCTCAGCAATCTCTTCCAGCGTCTCCAGACAATCCGCAGCAAAGCCCGGACACATCACCTGAATATGACCTACACCTTTTTCTCCGAGCATTTTCAGCGTTTCATCGGTATAAGGCATTAGCCAGGGTTCGCGACCAAAGCGTGACTGAAAGGTCATCATCACTTTTTCCGGTGCCATTCCCAGTGCTGAAGCCAGTTCACGGGTCGTTGTCCGGCAACGTTGCGGGTAGTCATCGCCTTCATCCGCATAACGCTGCGGAATGCCGTGATAGGAGAGCAATAGCAGATCCGGCTCGCCATGTTGCGCGAATGATGCACGAACGCTATTCGCTAAAGCATTAATATAAGAGGGGTCGTCGGCATAATCGCGAATAAACGAAATGCCCGGAATACTGCGTTTACGCGCCAGAATGCGCGCCAGTTCATCCCATACCGCGCCGACCGTAGAACAGGAGTATTGCGGGTAGAGCGGCAGCACCACGATATGATCGACATGCTCCGCCAGCAGTTCATCCACCGCGCTTTCCAGTGATGGCGAACCATAGCTCATTCCCAGTGCCACCGGTATTTCCGGTAAGCGTTGTGCCAGCGCCTGCTGTTGCTGACGGCTGTAAACCATTAGCGGCGAACCACCTTCCATCCAGACAGAAGCGTACAGTTTCGCCACGCGCGGCGAACGCAGCGGTAATATCACGCCGCGCAACAATGGCCACCACAACAGCCGTGAGGTATCAACTACGCGTTTGTCGCTTAAAAATTGTTTCAGGTAACGTTTTACCGCTTCAGGAGTGGGGGCATCGGGTGTCCCCAGGTTTGCCAGCAGGATACCGGTTTTTGTCTGACGCATTACCGCCTCTTATCGATTCAACTTGTTGATAATTGTAGCGGAAAAGTGAGGAATAAGAACTAATTGCTGTGAGAGGTATTGCCTGAGGAGGATAAGCAGACCTGCCCGAAAGTAGATCTGCTGACATGTACCATGCCTGATGCGGCGTGAACGCCTTATCAGGCAGAGTGCAAATCAATGGTGACTTAGATTAGCCGAGGATTTTTTCCAGAGCCGCGCGAACTTCAGCAACCGGTTTGGTGCCGTCAACTTTCGCGTATTTGGTGTTGCCCGCTTCTGCTTCTTTGGAGTAGTAGCCGATCAGCGGTGCAGTCATCTGATGGTATTCAACCAGACGTTTACGCACGGTTTCTTCCTGATCGTCTTTACGGGTGGTCAGCTCTTCACCGGTAACGTCGTCTTTGCCTTCTACTTTCGGCGGATTGAATTTAACGTGATAAACACGGCCAGACGGCGCGTGAACGCGGCGACCTACGATACGATCAACGATCAGTTCGTCCGGTACGTCAAATTCCAGAACGTAATCAACATTGATACCCGCTTCTTTCATCGCATCTGCCTGCGGAATGGTACGCGGGAAGCCGTCCAACAGGAAACCGTTACGGCAGTCTTCCTGAGCAATGCGCTCTTTAACCAGCGCGATCACCAGTTCGTCGGTGACCAGTTTGCCAGCGTCCATAATGTCTTTTGCTTGTTTACCCAGCTCGGAGCCAGATTTGACCGCGGCACGCAGCATATCGCCAGTGGAGATTTGCGGAATACCATATTTCTCCATGATGAACTGAGCCTGAGTCCCTTTCCCCGCGCCCGGAGCGCCAAGCAGAATGATACGCATTGCGAAAATCCCCTTAAAATGTGTCGAATTTTTTGAAAAAGCGATAAACGATACCACCAACAGGCGATTGCCTCAAGAAAGGCACCTTGGGCTGAAACGGTTAAGGGGGGGATAATTTAAGGAAAGGTGATAAAAAATGCCGGATGACGTTAAGGTCATCCGGCATCGTATTCAACGTTCAGGCCGGAGAAACGCAATCGCGTTACATCCGGTATTACATCAGGAAACCAGAAGCTGGTTCATACGACGAATAAACAGGTTCGGATCTTCCAGCGTACCACGTTCTGCCAGCAGCGCCTGATCCAGCAGCAGTTCTACCCATTCGCTGAACTTCGCGTCATCTTCAGTATCTGCCGCACGTTTCACCAGCACGTGATCCGGGTTCAGTTCGAAGATATATTTCACCTCCGGCACTTTCTGACCCGCCGCGGCGAACAGTTTCGCCATCTGGGTGCTCATTTCGTCGGCGTCGGTCGAAACGATCGCTGGCGTATCGGTCAGACGGTGAGTCAGACGCACATCTTTCACACGATCGCCCAGCAGTGCTTTCACACGATCGATAAACGGCGTCAGCGCTTTTTCTGCTTCTTTCGTGCTTTCATCGACTTCGTCAGCCAATTTTTCCAGCGACTCATCAACTTTAGACACAGACTGGAACGGTTTACCGTCGAACTCAGTCAGATAGTTCATCATCCACTCATCGATGCGGTCGGAAAGCAGCAGGACTTCGATGCCTTTCTTACGCAGCAATTCCAGATGCGGGCTGCTTTTCGCTGCCGCATAGCTGTCTGCGGTGATGTAGTAGATTTTCTCCTGCCCTTCTTTCATGCGGGAAACATAGTCTTCCAGAGACACGGTCTGCGCAGAAGAGTCGGTATGGGTAGAAGCAAAACGCAGCAGTTTGGCAATCGCTTCCTGGTTGGCGAAATCTTCTGCCGGACCTTCTTTCAGCACCAGGCCAAACTGCTGCCAGAAGGTCTGGTATTTTTCCGCATCGTCTTTCGCCAGTTTTTCCAGCATTTGCAGAACGCGTTTGGTCAGCGCATTGCGCAGGTTACGCGTTACCGTGCTGTCCTGAAGGATTTCACGGGAAACGTTCAGCGGCAGATCGCTGGAGTCAATCAGACCACGCACGAAGCGCAGATAGTTCGGCATAAACTGTTCTGCGTCGTCCATGATGAACACGCGTTGTACGTACAGTTTCAGACCATGTTTGTGATCGCGGTTCCACATATCCCACGGTGCCTGCGACGGGATGTACAGCAGGCTGGTGTACTCCTGCTTACCTTCGACGCGGTTGTGGCTCCAGGTCAGCGGATCGTTAAAGTCGTGGGCGATATGTTTGTAGAACTCTTTGTACTCTTCGTCAGTGATTTCCGACTTGTTACGCGTCCACAGCGCCTGCGCTTTGTTGATTTTCTCCCAGGAAATAACGGTTTCGCCGTCTTTCTCTTCGCGTTTTTCGATCTCTACCGGCAGCGCGATATGGTCAGAGTATTTGCTGATAATGGAGCGTACGCGCCAGTCATCAAGGAACTCATCTTCACCTTCACGCAGATGCAGGGTGATTTCAGTACCGCGATCTTCTTTGGTGATGTCGGCAACGGTGTATTCACCTTCGCCCGCAGATTCCCAGAACACGCCGTTTTCTGGTTTTTCGCCTGCCGCACGGGTGCGCACGGTCACTTTATCGGCAACGATAAACGCAGAGTAGAAACCAACACCAAACTGGCCGATCAACTGGCTATCTTTTGCCTGGTCGGAACCCAGCGATTCGAGGAATGATTTGGTGCCGGATTTAGCGATAGTACCCAGATGATCGATCACTTCATCACGGGTCATCCCCACGCCGTTATCAGAGATGGTCAGCGTGCGCTTGTCTTTATCGAAAGAGACACGAACGCGCAGTTCGCCATCACCTTCGTACAGATCCGGATTAGAGAGCGCACGGAAACGCAACTTGTCCGCCGCATCGGAGGCGTTAGAGATAAGCTCACGCAGGAAAATTTCTTTATTGGAATAGAGAGAATGGATCATCAGATGCAGAAGCTGCTTCACTTCTGACTGAAAACCACGAGTTTCTTGTCCTTTCATGTAGGTCTACCTCAATAATGCCATTTTTAAGGTTAAAAACGGGATGAGGGAGAGATGGGGACAAGGGGGAATAATTTCAAGCGAGAGCAGGTGATCCTGCTCTCGTTTGCTTAAAAACGAATCTTATGGCGTCCGGCAAGGGAGTGTGACAGCGTGGTGCCATCAACCATTTCCAGTTCGCCGCCAACCGGTACGCCATGCGCAATTCGACTGGCTTCAACGTCATATTGCGCGCAAAGCTCGGCAATATAGTTAGCAGTAGCTTCACCTTCGACCGTCGGGTTAGTTGCGAGGATCACTTCAGTGATTTTTTCCTCTGCCAGACGCTGTTCCAGGCGATCGAGACCGATATCATCCGGGCCAATGCCATCCAGCGGTGACAAGTGCCCCATCAACACAAAATAGCGGCCTGAAAACTGCCCGGTCTGTTCAATGGCGTAGATGTCCGCCGGACTCTCCACCACGCAGATTTGGCCATTTTCCTGACGACGCGGATTTGAACAGATGTTACACACGTCCTGTTCGGTAAAGGTGCGACAATCGGCGCAGTGACCGATTTCCGACATCGCCCGGGTGAGCGCCTGCGCCAGACGCATCCCGCCGCTACGATCGCGCTGAAGCAGCGTGAACGCCATACGCTGCGCCGACTTCGGGCCAACGCCCGGCAGACAGCGCAGTGCTTCCATAAGCTGTGTTAACAGCGGGCTGGTTTGCATCAGAACGGCATCTTAAAGCCAGGTGGCAACTGCATTCCGGAGGAAACAGAGGCCATTTTTTCTTTCTGAGTTTCTTCGATGCGACGTGCTGCGTCGTTGAATGCCGCAGCTACCAGATCTTCCAACATCTCTTTGTCATCTTCCAGCAAGCTTGGATCGATCTCAACACGACGGCAGTTGTGCGCGCCGTTGATGGTCACTTTCACCAGACCTGCGCCGGATTCACCGGTCACTTCCAGCTTCGCGATTTCTTCCTGCATCTGCTGCATTTTTTCTTGCATCTGCTGGGCCTGCTTCATCAGGTTGCCCAGACCGCCTTTACCAAACATAGGTTTCTCTCTCAATCACGTTAAGGATGACGATCATAAGCTGTGCTTACGATCAAATGGGGCGGATACTTTCTTCATCCAGCTCCGCATCGAAGAATCGACGCAGGGTCTGAATATTATTATCCGCAATAATGGACTCGCGCGCCTGCGCAAGTTTTTCTTCGTATATCGCCTGACGCCACTCCAGCGGCGTGCGCACCGCGGGATTATCATCTTCAACGATAGTCAGTTCAACCGTTGAGCCCTTTAATGTGCTCAACGCTTCAGCCAGTTTTTGCTGTGCACCGTTGTTATTCAGATGCCGCTGGGAGGAACGCAAATGCAGACATACCGCGTTGCCGTTCTCCTCTTTCCAGGCATTTAATGCCACCTGTTCGACCAGTTTTGGTAGCGAAAGTTGGCTCACCTGAGCGGCCCACGGATCGCGTTCAATGGCTTCTGCCGCCAGCTTTGCCGCCAGTTCCGGCGTTTTTTCATGCTCCAGCGCCTTTTTCAGCGCCTTCGGTGTGGCGACCACTTCTTTTTGCTGCATCACCGGGGTGGTAGCCTTCCAGCGATACGCTTCTTTTTTGACTGGCGCTTTTTCCAGCGCCGATGGCACCGGACGCGCCTGAACGCGATCGGTGACCGAAGCCAGTCTTTCCAGCGCCGCGTTATTCACCGGCCGCGCGCGGGTAGCGGCTGCCGGTTCACTCTTTTTTGCTTTGGTCGCTCCCTGTGCGCGCTGCAGTTGCTGACGCGCCGCCAGCACCTGGCTGGTGGTTTCTGAGAGCGGTACGGTCGGTGCCTGCTGCGGCGCTGATTGCGGCTGCGGCGGCACTTGCGATGGCGTCATTACCGCCGTTGGCGCGACGGGCGCAAAGGACTGGCGCGGCGCTTCCGGTTCGGGTAGCGGCATACGCGGATGGAATGCCAGCGCGCGCAGCAACGTCATCTCAACGCCCATGCGGCGGTCCGGCGCATACGGTAATTCTTTGCGACCAATCAACAGCGTCTGATAGTAAAGCTGAATATCCGTCGGCGGTATGGTGCGCGCCAGTTCACGCATCCGCAGTTCGATGGCCGCCATGTCGTTACCCAGCGCGGCAGGCGAAAGCTGGACCATCGCAATGCGGTGCAGCAGGCCGAGCATTTCCACCAGCAACGCTTCCCACTCGATACCACGGGCTGCGGCATCGTTAATCAGCGTCATTACACGCTCGCCGTTGGCCCCAACCATCGCTTCAACCAACGACAGCGCCTGATCGTCGTCAAGCGTACCCAGCATCGCACTGACCGCCTGGGTTGAAACCTGACCGTCACCGCTGGCAATCGCCTGGTCGGTCAGACTTAAGGCATCTCGCAAGCTGCCTTCAGCGGCGCGCGCCAGCAATTGCAACGCCCGCGGCTCGTAAGCGATATGTTCTTCGTTGAGGATGTGCTCAAGCTGATGGCGAATTTGCTCGACATCCAGCGCCTTGAGATGAAATTGCAGACAGCGTGACAAAATCGTCACCGGCAATTTCTGCGGATCGGTCGTTGCCAGCAGGAACTTGACGTGCTCCGGTGGCTCTTCAAGGGTTTTTAGCAGTGCGTTAAAGCTGTGGCGCGACAGCATATGCACTTCGTCGATCAGATAAACTTTAAAACGACCACGCGCTGGCGCGTACTGGACGTTATCCAGCAGGTCGCGGGTATCTTCGACTTTGGTGCGCGAGGCGGCGTCGATCTCAATCAGATCGACAAAGCGCCCCTGCTCGATTTCACGGCAGTTATCGCATACGCCGCACGGCGTTGCGGTAATGCCGGTTTCGCAGTTTAGCCCCTTCGCCAGCAGTCGGGCGATAGAGGTTTTTCCGACGCCACGGGTGCCGGAAAAAAGATAAGCATGATGAATACGCCCTAACGACAAGCCGTTCGCCAGTGCGGTCAGCACATGTTCCTGGCCGACGACGTCAGCAAAGGTTTGTGGGCGCCATTTTCGGGCTAAGACCTGATAACTCATTGGCAGGCTCTGAAACGCTGGAAGGTGGATTCACGAAGGGGTAATGCTAACACAGCCCCGTCAGAACGGCGAGGCTGAATGTACATCTTGTACTGCCCACGACGCGGGCTGGCAAAAATTAGTGGCCCGGGAACGGGACAAGGCTATAACAGGTGATGCCTTGATTTTCGAGACGCTGTTCACCGCCGAGATCGAACAGATTAATGATGAACGCAGCGTCGGTGACTTCGCCACCCAGACGACGGATCAGCTTCACGGTCGCCTCAATGGTGCCGCCAGTTGCCAGCAAATCGTCTACGACCAACACTTTGTCGCCTGGTTTAATGGCATCAACATGGATTTCCAGTTTATCGGTGCCATATTCCAGTTCGTAAGTTTCACTGATGGTTTCGCGCGGCAATTTGCCCGGTTTACGTACCGGTACAAAACCTACGCCCAGGCCCAATGCTACCGGAGCACCAAACAAGAAGCCACGTGCTTCGGTGCCCACAACTTTGGTAATACCCGCATTTTTGTAACGCTCAACCAGCAGGTCGATGCTGAGAGCGTAAGCTTTCGGGTCTTCCAGTAAGCTGGTGACATCACGGAACAGAATGCCGGGTTTTGGGTAGTCCTGAATGCTTTTGATGCTATTTTTGAGATACTCAAGCTGCTGTGCAGTCGCGGTCATAAGTGTATGCCTGCTTGTTACGGTGGTACTCACGGCGCGTTTTAAACGTATCAAAAGTAACTTTTGTTTAACCTTTGACCGCCTGCGCCTGTGCTCGAAAACGCCAGAATGTACTGGCTGTGGGCGATAATTGCAACAGCGATTGTTGTGCTTCGCCGTTTTTATTGCTTTTCATCAATCACCGGGATTCGCCACATAAAAATCAACAAACAACCGAGGATGATCAATAGCAGGATGCGTACCCACATCATATGTACAAACCACAACGAAATCGCAAAGGTTACGAGGATCAGTAAAATCGCTCTGGGCTTTGCACCGCGTGGCATTGCATGATATTTCTGCCAGAAGCGTAAATAGCTACCAAACCATGAGCGGTACAGCAACCAGGCGTGAAAGCGCGGGGAAGAACGAGCAAAACACCAGGCAGCCAGCAGGATAAACGGCGTCGTCGGTAATACCGGTAATACCACGCCCAGCGTACCCAGCACTACCGCCAGCCAGCCAATGATGATTAAAATGATTCGTTGCATATTAAGTGTTGTCAGCTTACAGAGTGGCTACTTTAGCATAACAATTATCATTTTCATTGAGGTCTTATCGTGAAAACTACCCTGCTGCTGGAAAAACTGGAAGGTCAGCTCGCCATGCTGCGCCAGCGTTGTGCCCCGGTGGCGCAGTTTGGCACGCTAAGCGCCCGTTTCGACCGGCATCTTTTTCAGACTCGCGCGACGACGTTACAGGCGTGTCTGGCTGAGGCTGGGGACAACCTGACCGCGCTTCATCACGCGGTCGAACGGCAACAACTGCCACAAGTGGCCTGGCTGGCGGAACATCTGGCAGCTCAACTGGAAGCAATTGCCCGTGAAGCGGCGTCCTGGTCGCTGCGCGAATGGGACAGCGCGCCGCCGAAAATCGCCCGCTGGCAGCGTAAACGCATTCAGCATCAGGAGTTTGAGCGGCGGCTACGTGAGATGGTTGCCGAGCGTAAAGCACGTCTGGCACAGGCGACCGATTTAGTCGAGCAGCAGACGCTGCATCGTGAGGTTGAAGCCTATGAAGCACGCCTGGTTCGGTGCCGCCATGCGCTGGAAAAAATCGAAAACAGGTTAGCGCGTTTAACTCGCTAACAATGGAGAAAATATGTCACTGGAAAATGCCCCTGACGATGTGAAACTGGCCGTCGATTTGATTGTGCTGTTGGAAGAAAATCAGATCCCAGCCCGCACCGTGCTGCGCGCACTGGATATTGTAAAACGCGATTATGAAAAGAAATTAACGCACGATGATGAGGCGAAAAGTGATAAATAAATGGAGCCACTAAATGTCCCCGCAGATTGCTGGTAAACGCAAAACTGCCTGATGCGCTACGCTTATCAGGCCTACACCGCTCCTGCAATATAATGAATTTTCGCGGTTTTGTAGGCCGGATAAGGCGGTCACTCCGCATCCGGCATGAACAACGCGCACTTTGTCAGTAATCTCGGGGCAACTCAATGCTGCCCCTTTTGTTATTACCCTACCGCAGGCGTCGGATCATCGCCTTTGTAGTCGCGCTTCACTTCAGTCACTTCATCGCCCTTCTCGTTGTGCAGATGCACTTCAAGCTGGTTAAAGGCAATGTTGATGTCGTTTTCGCGGCACAACTGATCAATGGTGCGGTTCAGTTCATCGACAGTGCGGCTGCGGTCACGCAGTTCACGAACATACAAACGCAGCTCATGATCCAGCGTGCTGGCACCAAACGCAGTGAAGAAGACTTCCGGCATGGGTTCGTGCATCACCCTTGGATGCTCCGCCGCCGCCTGAAGCAGTACTCTGCGTACTTTTTCCAGATCAGAACCGTAAGCCACACCGAGGCGGATCACCAGACGGGTGGTGGTGTCGGTTAACGACCAGTTGATCAGACGCTCGGTAACAAACGCTTTGTTCGGGATAATCACTTCTTTGCGATCGAAATCTGTAATGGTGGTAGCACGAATACGGATCTTACTGACCGTCCCGGAGAAAGTGCCGATGGTTACTGTGTCGCCAATGCGCACCGGACGTTCGAACAGGATGATCAAACCCGAGACAAAGTTACCGAAGATCTCTTGTAAACCAAAACCCAGACCTACAGATAATGCCGCCGCCAGCCACTGGAGTTTATCCCACGATACGCCAAGCGACCCAAACACGGTCATCGCGCCAACGGCTATGATGATGTAGTTAAGGATGGTTGTAATGGCATACGACGCGCCCTGACGCATATTCAGCCGCGACAGCACCAGCACTTCCAGCAAACCTGGCAGGTTGCGGATCAGCGCCCAGGCCACCATTGAGGCGATAATCGCAAACAGCAGGCTGCCCATCGTCACATTTTTCACCACCGCAGCCCCGGCTTCAGTGCCGTTGTAATGCCACAGGGTGATGCTGTCGAGATAGCTGAATACGGTGATTAAATCGGACCAAATCGCCCAGAACATCAAACCAAACAGCGCAAACATCAGCAACATCGTAATACGCAACGTCTGCTGGTTGACTTGCTCCAGCGCGATGGTTGGCTCTTCCGGCGGCTCGGCACCTTCGGCCCCTTCTTTCACCAGATTCTGCCGACGCGCCAGCGCACGACGCCAGGCGATACGCCGTGCCGCCACGCTTAACCCACGCAGCACTGTCTGGTACAGCAAGTTCCAGACGATTACCAGATACACCGTTTCAATCCAACGCCCGGAGAGGCGCAGCGTAGTGTAGAAATAGCCTGTTGCAGTCAGCACCATCAGCGCAATCGGGATGATCGACAGCACGGTAATGGTGACCAGACGCATGGTGTGGGATTCTTTATCACGCCAGCTTTCACGGCACATTGGCCATACCAGGAAGGCGATCAGCAGCAGGTTAAAGAAAATCATCGCCTGCCCCAGCACATCATCCATCAAATGCAGCGGGGAGAGTTCTGCTACCACAGACCAGAAATGGATTGGCAACAACGCGAGGCTGATGCGAACAATCTGCCGACGCCAGTGGCTGGTCTGTTGCTCTGGCATACCAAAGTGACGAACCGCAACGCCGTTTTTCTCCAGCACTTTCCAGCACAGGCCAAACACCAGCCAGAAAATCGCCAGTTTTTTGCTGAACGCCCACAGTAATTCACTGATGTTGAGCTGCATGGTCAGCAGAATCAGGCCAACGGCGAGAATAATCAGACACACCGGCAGCGCGCGAATCAGGTCGATAAGAATCGCTTTTGGTGTGTTGAGCTGGCTATCGTTACGCAGGGAACCTACGGCGGAAGCCAGTTTTTGCTGATACGCTTTCAGCCAACCCAGACGCCAGTGGATCAGCCCGGCAATTAACAGCAGCGGTAAACCGGCAAGGAAAGCGATAAATACGGCGGGCCAGGCTTTTTCCCAGTTCACCGTAATTTTCATCGACTTGAATTCATCCTGCAGCGTTTGCGGGAACGCCTTAATCCAGTCCCAGTCCATCGGACGGTTACTGTTCACCCAGAAAATTTGTTGGGTCAGGATAGATTTCAGGTTTTTCGACACGCTCATTAACTGCTGCTGGTTGATTTGCAGGTTAATGGCCATCATCAGTTGGTTACCCAACTGTTTGTTTAGCTGATCCAGCAGTTCACGACGCATATCTACCACTTGCAACAGTGCGTCACGGACTTCATCGTTGACTTCGTTAGCATGGCCCTCTTCCAGTTTGGCCACATAAGCATCGCTCTGGAACAGTGCATCACGTTGCTGGTTGACTTCGAACTGTTCGAGACGCAAATCCGCGATGCGGTTGGTCATGTTTTCCAGTTCATCCGCCGACGGCAGCGTTTGTTGTTGTTGGTAAAGAATACGGGACAACAGCAGGCTGCCCTTCAGGACAGAAATCTGCTCTTTAATATTGCGTTCCGATTGCAGCGCCCGCTCCAGCCAGTTTTTAACTTTGATGTTTTGCTGCATCAACTGATTGCCGTTTTCTGTGGCGCTAATCAGACGCTGACTTAATTGCTGGTTAATTTCCAGTTCCTGCTTCACCAGCGGGTTAGCCTGAATACGCGCAGCTTCGTCCGGCGTTGCCGCTTCCTGCGCTGTTTTTTCAGTTAATGTCAGGCGCTTGCTGTTCACCGCCTCCTGCAACAGTTGCAGTTGATGTTCCAGACGCGTGCTGTTCGCCGTCACGTAATCGCGTTGCTTTTGTAGGGTATCCTGTAAGACGGTGTTCCCTTCCAGGCTTTTACGTTGCTGGTCAATCTCGGCATTCAGCAAAACCTGCTGCGCCTGCATCAACACTTTCTGGCTGGGACGTAAAGCCGCCTCACCAACCTCAGTGCCATCCAGACGGCTGCGAATTTGTTGCAACTGCTGCGAGGCGGTATACATCGCATTTTGCACGCGTTCGGGCTGCGTCTGTAATGAAACCAACTGGCTGTTATAAGAAGCCAGATCGTTTTGTGCGTTTTGCAACTCGTCCAGCGCCTGCGAAACGCGAGACTCCAACTGACGTAACGACAGCGTACTCAACGTCTTACGAGTTTCTTCGTCGTTATCCACATCGCCAAGCGCAGTTAACGCAGCAGTCGCCTGGCGCATTTTCTCTGGTGCTTCGGCAACTTTTTGCCGTAATTGCACCGTTTCTTCTTTTACACGCTCGATTTTCTCAAGAGTGGCTAATGTGTCAGTAACATCTTGCTGTACCAGCTTATCCTGGGCAGAAAGATCTTTTTGTTTATTAAGCGAGTCAAGTTGTGCCTGTAGATCCGCTTTCGTCGGTAGATCACCATTCGATGACGCCCGCGCAAAGGCCGTGTTCTGGCATAACAAGACCAAAACAAAAGCAATAAATGCTGAAAAAACAAAATGTCGTGATCGTTTGTAATACTGGAACATAGTCATGATGAGTGAAGGTTTCTGAACCTGAAGAACGACCTGAAATAGTCAAGCGGCTAGAATAGCACGGCGTGGAGAACCAGAATAGCAACAGCGAAAATGTCCAGGATAAATCCTGGAGTCTGATTCAGGATTTTTCGTTGGCGGCAGGTGCACGAAGCGTGGGACAAAGGAGATACATTTCCAGCAATATAGCAACGTAATCGCGGGCTTCTTTTTTGAGATCAAAAGATTGCGGGGCAAACAGCCAATTTTCCATTAAACCGGAAATATAGCCGCGCATAATAATTGCTGCGCGACGCGTCATTAAATCCGCGGGCAGCATTTTCGCTTCAATACAATGTCTTAACGTTTGTTCTATACGGTCATAACTTTCAAGACAGAGATTACGTTGTGCCTGCTGAACGACTGCCATTTCTCCGACAAATTCGCATTTATGGAATATAATCTCCATCAATAAGCGCCGCCGCTCTTCTGTCACCGTCGATTCAAGAACATGAATTAGTATTTCTCTTAACACAGAGAGTGGATCGCCAGGGAATTTTGCCTGATACTCAAGCTCTAGTTCACCAATATTGGATTCTGACAGCTCCCAGATCTCACTGAATAAATCCGACTTATCTTTAAAATGCCAGTAGATTGCACCACGCGTAACGCCTGCTGCTTTTGCAATCTCTCCCAGTGAGGTGGATGATACCCCCTGCTGTGAGAAAAGACGTAGAGCCACATCGAGGATGTGTTGGCGTGTTTCTTGCGCTTCTTGTTTGGTTTTTCGTGCCATATGTTAGTGAATTTACAGGCGTTAGATTTACATACATTTATGAATGTATGTACCATAGCACGACGATAATATAAACGCAGCAATGGGTTTATCGACTTTTGACCATTGACCAATTTGAAATCGGACACTCGAGGTTTACATATGAACAAAAACAGAGGGTTTACGCCTCTGGCGATCGTTCTGATGCTCTCAGGCAGCTTAGCGCTTACAGGATGTGACGACAAACAGGCCCAACAAGGTGGCCAGCAGATGCCCGCCGTTGGGGTAGTAACAGTCAAAACTGAACCTCTGCAGATCACAACCGAGCTTCCGGGCCGCACCAGTGCTTTCCGGATCGCAGAAGTTCGTCCTCAAGTTAGCGGGATCATCCTGAAGCGTAATTTCAAAGAAGGTAGCGACATCGAAGCGGGGGTATCTCTCTATCAGATTGATCCTGCTACCTACCAGGCAGCTTACGATAGTGCAAAAGGCGATCTGGCTAAAGCGCAAGCAGCAGCCAATATCGCGCAGTTGACTGTTAATCGTTACCAGAAGCTGCTGGGTACTCAGTACATCAGTAAGCAGGAGTACGATCAGGCACTGGCAGATGCACAACAGGCAAATGCTGCTGTCACTGCGGCGAAAGCGGCGGTTGAAACCGCACGAATCAATCTGGCTTATACCAAAGTCACCTCTCCGATTACCGGCCGTATTGGTAAATCGAACGTGACGGAAGGCGCATTGGTGCAAAACGGTCAGGCGACTGCGCTGGCAACCGTGCAACAACTTGATCCGATCTACGTTGATGTGACTCAGTCCAGTAACGACTTCCTGCGTCTGAAACAGGAACTCGCTAACGGCACACTGAAGCAAGAGAACGGCAAAGCTAAAGTGTCGCTGATCACCAGTGACGGTATTAAGTTCCCGCAGGATGGTACGCTGGAGTTCTCTGACGTTACCGTCGATCAGACCACCGGATCTATCACGTTACGCGCCATTTTCCCGAACCCGGATCACACCCTGCTGCCGGGTATGTTCGTGCGTGCACGTCTGGAAGAAGGGCTTAATCCAAACGCCATTTTAGTTCCGCAACAGGGGGTAACTCGTACACCACGCGGCGAAGCTACCGTACTGGTGGTTGGCGCGGATGACAAAGTGGAAACTCGTCCGATCGTCGCCAGCCAGGCCATTGGCGATAAGTGGCTGGTGACTGAGGGTCTGAAAGCAGGCGAACGCGTAGTAGTAAGTGGGCTGCAGAAAGTGCGTCCTGGTGTCCAGGTGAAAGCACAAGAGATAACCGCTGATAACAACCAGCAAGACGCAAGCGGTGCTCAGCCTGAACAGTCCAAGTCTTAACTTAAACAGGAGCCGTTAAGACATGCCTAATTTCTTTATTGATCGCCCGATTTTTGCGTGGGTGATCGCCATCATCATCATGTTGGCAGGGGGGCTGGCGATCCTCAAACTGCCGGTGGCGCAATATCCTACGATTGCACCGCCGGCAGTAACGATCTCCGCTTCCTATCCTGGCGCTGATGCAAAAACAGTGCAGGATACTGTTACACAGGTTATCGAACAGAATATGAACGGTATCGATAACCTGATGTACATGTCATCCAATAGTGACTCCACGGGTACTGTGCAGATCACTCTGACCTTTGAGTCTGGTACTGATGCGGATATCGCGCAGGTTCAGGTGCAGAACAAACTGCAACTGGCAATGCCGTTACTGCCGCAGGAAGTACAGCAGCAAGGGGTGAGTGTTGAGAAATCTTCCAGTAGCTTCCTGATGGTTGTCGGCGTTATCAACACCGACGGCACCATGACGCAGGAGGATATCTCTGACTACGTAGCGGCAAATATGAAAGATGCCATCAGCCGTACATCGGGCGTCGGTGACGTTCAGTTGTTCGGTTCCCAGTACGCGATGCGTATCTGGATGAACCCGAATGAACTGAACAAATACCAGTTAACGCCGGTTGATGTTATTACCGCAATCAAAGCACAGAACGCCCAGGTAGCTGCCGGTCAGCTCGGTGGTACGCCGCCGGTTAAAGGCCAGCAGCTTAACGCCTCTATTATTGCTCAGACGCGTCTGACCTCCACTGAAGAGTTCGGCAAAATTCTGCTGAAAGTGAATCAGGATGGTTCCCGCGTACTGCTGCGTGATGTGGCGAAAATTGAGCTGGGTGGTGAAAACTACGACATCATCGCGGAATTTAACGGACAACCGGCTTCTGGTCTGGGTATCAAGCTGGCGACCGGTGCAAACGCGCTGGATACCGCCTCAGCAATCCGGGCTGAACTGGCGAAGATGGAGCCGTTTTTCCCGTCGGGTCTGAAAATCGTTTATCCATACGACACTACACCGTTCGTGAAAATCTCCATTCACGAAGTAGTGAAAACCCTGGTCGAAGCAATCATCCTCGTGTTCCTGGTAATGTATCTGTTCTTGCAGAACTTCCGCGCGACGTTGATTCCGACCATTGCTGTACCGGTGGTATTGCTGGGAACATTTGCCGTCCTTGCTGCCTTTGGTTTCTCGATAAACACGCTAACAATGTTCGGGATGGTGCTCGCTATCGGCCTGTTGGTGGATGACGCCATCGTTGTGGTAGAAAACGTTGAACGTGTGATGGCAGAAGAAGGTCTGCCGCCGAAAGAAGCCACTCGTAAGTCAATGGGGCAGATTCAGGGCGCACTGGTTGGTATCGCGATGGTGCTGTCGGCTGTATTTATACCGATGGCCTTCTTTGGCGGCTCAACTGGTGCAATCTATCGTCAGTTCTCCATTACCATTGTTTCCGCAATGGCATTGTCAGTACTGGTGGCGTTGATCCTGACTCCGGCGCTTTGTGCGACCATGCTAAAACCTATCGCTAAAGGCGATCATGGGGAAGGTAAAAAAGGCTTCTTCGGCTGGTTTAACCGCATGTTCGAAAAGAGCACGCACCACTATACCGACAGCGTAGGCGGTATTCTGCGCAGTACGGGGCGTTACCTGGTGCTGTATCTGATCATTGTTGTCGGCATGGCCTATCTGTTCGTGCGTCTGCCAAGCTCCTTCTTGCCAGATGAAGACCAGGGCGTGTTTATGACCATGGTCCAACTGCCTGCAGGTGCAACACAAGAACGCACGCAAAAAGTGCTCAACGAGGTGACGAATTACTACCTGACCAAAGAAAAGAACAACGTTGAATCGGTGTTCGCCGTTAACGGATTCGGCTTTGCGGGACGTGGTCAGAACACGGGTATTGCGTTCGTTTCGTTGAAGGACTGGGCTGACCGTCCGGGTGATGAGAACAAAGTTGAAGCGATTACCACGCGTGCAACGCGTGCCTTCTCGCAAATTAAAGATGCGATGGTGTTCGCCTTTAACCTGCCAGCGATTGTGGAACTGGGTACGGCAACCGGCTTTGACTTTGAGCTGATTGACCAGGCGGGCCTCGGCCACGAAAAACTGACCCAGGCACGTAACCAGTTGCTGGGCGAAGCAGCGAAGCACCCTGATCTGCTGACCAGCGTGCGTCCGAACGGCCTGGAAGATACGCCGCAGTTTAAGATTGATATCGACCAGGAAAAAGCTCAGGCACTGGGTGTTTCTATTAACGACATTAACACCACCCTGGGGGCTGCATGGGGCGGCAGCTACGTGAACGACTTTATCGACCGCGGTCGTGTGAAGAAAGTTTACGTAATGTCAGAAGCGAAATACCGCATGCTGCCGGAAGATATCGGTAACTGGTATGTTCGTGCTGCTGATGGTCAGATGGTGCCATTCTCGGCGTTCTCCTCTTCACATTGGGAATACGGTTCGCCGCGTCTGGAACGTTACAACGGTCTGCCATCCATGGAGATCTTAGGTCAGGCGGCACCGGGTAAGAGTACCGGTGAAGCGATGGCGCTGATGGAACAACTGGCGAGTAAGCTGCCTACGGGGGTTGGCTACGACTGGACGGGGATGTCCTATCAGGAACGCCTCTCCGGTAACCAGGCACCTTCGCTGTACGCGATTTCGTTGATTGTCGTGTTCCTGTGTCTGGCGGCACTGTATGAGAGCTGGTCAATTCCGTTCTCCGTTATGCTGGTTGTTCCGCTGGGGGTTATCGGTGCATTGCTGGCAGCCACCTTCCGTGGCTTAACCAACGACGTTTACTTCCAGGTGGGCCTGCTCACAACCATTGGGTTGTCAGCGAAGAACGCGATACTTATCGTCGAATTCGCCAAAGACTTGATGGATAAAGAAGGTAAAGGTCTGATTGAAGCTACTCTGGATGCGGTGCGAATGCGTTTACGTCCGATCCTGATGACTTCACTGGCGTTTATCCTCGGTGTTATGCCGCTGGTTATCAGTACTGGTGCTGGTTCCGGCGCACAGAACGCAGTTGGTACTGGTGTAATGGGCGGCATGGTGACCGCAACGGTACTGGCGATCTTCTTCGTTCCGGTGTTCTTTGTGGTGGTTCGCCGCCGCTTTAGCCGCAAGAATGAAGATATCGAACACAACCATACTGTCGATCATCATTGATAAAACTCGTAATCACTAAGGCCGCGCAAGCGGCCTTTTTAATACGTATAATCTTAAAGTCACAATGTTTACAGCTAAGGTTTCAAACGGAGGGTAGTTTTAACGCGGCATAAAATTCATAAAAAATGCCTATTGTTAGTTAATTTATATTAAGTCGCGCTAATAGGTATAATAACCCATAGACATCTAGAGGCTATTCTTAATTATTTGCGGCAATTCTTTATTTATTCATGTCAATTACATCATAATCAGAGCAATCCTGGGTATTAGTGTGACAAATTCCCATACCATTTTATCAGCCGCGATGCGAGAATCCTGATTACGTTATGAATAGCATCAAACTAACTGCTTTAGGCTTTACGTAGTTGGTGCCAGGATGAAGAAGTAAGCCTTTTCCCTCTCCTCCTCCTAATTGTAATTTTTCGTAATAATGCGATGAAAACCTTCAAAGAGTGGATTATAGTTAATCTAACAAATGTGAGGGCAAGTCCAGGTCAGTAAGTTTTCCCATCCCGAAAGGTGTCCGTTAGTTCAATCGCTAAGAAGGGGACGCGTTATGGATGAATACTCACCAAAAAGACATGATATTGCACAGCTTAAGTTTCTTTGCGAAACCCTGTATCATGACTGTCTTGCAAACCTTGAAGAAAGCAATCATGGTTGGGTTAACGACCCTACCTCGGCTATCAATCTGCAACTTAATGAACTCATTGAGCATATTGCAACCTTCGCGCTTAATTACAAAATTAAGTATAATGAAGACAATAAGCTCATTGAGCAGATAGATGAATATCTGGACGACACCTTTATGTTGTTCAGTAGTTATGGTATTAATATGCAGGATCTCCAGAAATGGCGGAAGTCAGGTAACCGACTGTTCCGTTGTTTCGTGAATGCCACGAAAGAGAATCCTGCAAGTTTATCTTGTTCGAATTATTACAACCATGGGTAGAAGTATGTCCGATAAACCTTTAACAAAAACCGATTATTTGATGCGTTTGCGTCGTTGTCAGACAATTGACACGCTGGAACGTGTTATCGAGAAAAATAAATACGAACTATCAGATAATGAACTGGCGGTATTTTACTCAGCCGCAGATCACCGCCTTGCAGAATTGACCATGAATAAACTTTACGACAAGATCCCTTCCTCGGTGTGGAAATTTATTCGATAACTCAATTAGTATAAAATCAGGCTATAACAGTCTGTTTATTAAGTATATTCTATTTTTTCCATGAAGGCATTCCTCATGTGATCTCCATCACACAGAAGTAACGGGAACGTTCTCTTCATTGGCTTTTTGCATTACTGTGTTGCCGCATTTTCAGCAACCAGGATGTTTGTAATGAGCACAGAAAAAGAAAAGATGATTGCTGGTGAGTTGTATTGCTCGGCAGATGAGACTTTATCTCGCGATCGCCTGCGCGCTCGTCAGCTTATTCACCAATACAACCATTCCGCGCCGGAAGATCAATCACTACGCCAACAAATTCTCACCGATTTACTCGGCCAGGTTGCGGATGCGTATATTGAGCCTTCCTTTCGTTGCGACTATGGCTATAACATTTTCCTCGGTAAAGGGTTTTACGCAAACTTCGATTGCGTAATGCTTGATGTCTGCCCTATTCGTATTGGCGATAATTGCATTCTGGCTCCGGGCGTTCATATTTATACCGCTACACACCCTGTCGATCCTGTAGAACGTAATGCTGGTGGTGAACTGGGGAAACCGGTGACTATCGGTAATAACGTCTGGATTGGGGGGCGTGCCATCATTAACCCGGGCGTTACCATTGGCGATAACGTCGTAGTGGCATCAGGTGCGGTCGTCACAAAAGATATCCCGGACAACGTCGTCGTGGGCGGCAGCCCAGCCAGAATCATTAAAAAGTTGTAACTACAATTTGCAACTGTTATGCAAAATTGTGGCAAATCTGTTACTTTCTTCATATCATTCCCACGTTAAAATAGGGTGTTCACTGGAAAGTTGCAGATACCACGAAGGCAAAAGATGACTGAAATACAACGCCTGCTAACCGAAACGATTGATTCTCTGAATACGCGCGAAAAACGCGACAACAAACCCCGCTTTAGTATCAGTTTTATCCGCAAACATCCGGGGCTGTTTATCGGCATGTATGTTGCTTTTTTTGCCACACTGGCGGTAATGTTGCAGTCCCAAACGCTGTCAGATTCAGTCTGGCTACTGGTTGTGTTATTCATCCTGCTTAACGGTTTCTTCTTTTTCGATGTCTACCCACGCTACCGCTATGAAGATATCGACGTGCTCGATTTTCGGGTTTGCTATAACGGCGAATGGTATAACACGCGATTTGTCCCTGCTGCGCTGGTTGAAGCCATACTGAACTCGCCGCGTGTCGCGAATATCCACAAAGAACAACTGCAAAAAATGATCGCCCGTAAAGGTGAACTGTCTTTTTACGATATATTCACCCTCACCCGCACCGAAGTAACATCTTAAGTTAGGTTTTCCCACCAGGCGTAAACCTCTACGCCTGGTCAATTGACAACGATCGTTGCCACCAGTCACTGCATGAAATCCCCGTCCTAACCACTGATCTCTTGCCAGCCTTTTTTCACGATCAGATATACTTTCCCTACACTGTGTTAATAAGGACATGCTGGTGAGAACACGACATCTGGTCAGCCTGATTTCAGGTGTACTTATACTTTCAGTACTGCTGCCTGTCGGCTTAAGCGTCTGGTTGGCCCATCAGCAGGTAGAAGCGTCATTTATTGAGGAGTTGAATACCTATTCTTCCCGTGTCGCTATTCGGGCCAATAAAGTGGCGATGCAAGGAAAAGATGCGCTGCAAGAGCTGGAAAGATGGCAAGGTGGAGCCTGTAGTGAAGAACATCTCATGGAAATGCGCCGGGTTTCATACAGCTATCGCTATATTCAGGAAGTGGTCTATATCGATAACAACATTCCCCAGTGCTCTTCTCTGGAACACGAAAGCCCACCGGATACCTTCCCGGAGCCGGGGAGGATTTCAAAAGAGGGTTATCGTGTCTGGTTAACCTCGCACAACGACTTAGGTATCACCCGTTACATGGTTGCTATGGGAACCGCACATTACGTAGTAATGATCGATCCTGCCTCCTTTATCGACGTAATTCCTTATAGCTCATGGCAAATTGATGCCGCCATTATTGGCAATGCCCATAATACTGTCATAACCAGCAGCGATGAAATTGCCCGGGGCATTATTACCCAACTACAAAAAACGCCCGGTGAGCATATCGAAAATAATGGAATTATTTACGACATCCAGCCCCTCCCGGAGATGAATATTTCCATCATCACCTGGGCTCCAACGAAAATGTTGCAAACAAGCTGGTATCGGCAGGTCTTTATTTGGTTACCTGTTGGGTTATTAATTGGTCTGCTGGCAGCGATATTTGTGCTTCGTATTTTGCGCCGCCTCCAGTCACCGCATCACCGACTGCAAGATGCCATCGAAAACCGTGATATTTGCGTACATTATCAGCCGATTGTCTCCTTAGCCAATGGCAAAATTGTCGGTGCCGAAGCACTGGCACGTTGGCCACAGACGGACGGTAGCTGGTTGTCACCGGATAGTTTCATCCCGCTGGCACAGCAAACGGGTCTTTCTGAACCACTGACGCTGCTGATTATAAGAAACGTATTTGAAGATATGGGCGACTGGCTGCGACAACACCCGAACCAACATATTTCAATCAATCTGGAATCTACTGTGCTCACATCGGAAAAAATTCCGCAACTCCTGGGGAAAATGATCAACCACTACCAGGTTAACCCTAAACAGATCGCGCTTGAACTCACAGAGCGCGAGTTTGCCGATCCGAAAACCAGCGCTCCGATCATTTCTCGCTACCGGGAAGCCGGTCATGATATTTATCTGGATGATTTCGGTACTGGTTATTCGAGCTTAAGTTATTTGCAGGATCTGGATGTCGATATTCTGAAAATAGATAAATCCTTCGTTGACGCACTGGAATATAAAAATGTCACCCCGCATATCATCGAAATGGCAAAAACGCTGAAGCTGAAAATGGTGGCGGAAGGCATCGAAACCAGCAAACAGGAAGAGTGGCTACGCCAGCATGGTGTGCACTACGGTCAGGGCTGGTTGTACAGCAAAGCTTTGCCAAAAGAAGATTTCATTATCTGGGCAAAACAGCATCTCTGAATTAGGGGCTGGCGGCACGCCGCACAGCCCGTCACGCTACTCGTCGATGATTGACTCGAACCCACCGTAAATCATCCGTTTGCCATCAAACGGCATTGATTCACCGAACTCTTTCATCCGTGGGTCAGACATCATTTTTTGATTGGCAGCGTCGCGGACCTCTTTTGAAGGATATTCAATCCAGCTAAACACCACTTCCTCATTCTCTTCCGCTTTCACTGCCATGCGAAAATCGGTCACTTTGCCGTTTGGCACATCGCTGGCCCAACATTCGACAATGCGAAGCGCGCCAAACTCTTTAAACAGTGGCGCGGCCTTTGCGGCCATTTCCCGGTAGGCATCCTTATTTTCGGCAGGAACAGCAACAACAAACCCATCAACATACTTCATCAGAAACTCCTCCGAAGCGTACTGCGCAGTCAGGCAATTCCTGCAGCGTCAGTCGTGATTAAAGTTTAGCCACATTGAGATTTTTTGACGAAACGGCGGGGAAACAGAAATGGGTGGGGGCCCTGCCAGCTACATCCCGGCACACGCGTCATCTGCCTTGGCTGCTTCCTTCCGGACCTGACCTGGTAAACAGAGTAGCGTTGCGGGAGAACCAACAGAGCCCCCATTGAGAGCGTTGAGAACCAACGCGCAGGCGCATTATCACTGCTGCCCCTGCTAATTGCAACCCATTGCGTGCCAGATGCTGCTTTCTTGCGCAATGCGGCTTCACTCAGGCGTTTTTCCAGATTATGCTGAAAAATTACCTCAGGAAGAAAAGATGGAAAAAGAAGATTCATTTCCCCAACGCGTCTGGCAAATCGTAGCCGCTATTCCCGAAGGCTATGTCACCACCTACGGTGATGTCGCAAAACTGGCAGGATCACCCCGCGCCGCGCGCCAGGTAGGCGCTGTGTTGAAGCGCCTACCCGAAGGCAGCACCTTGCCCTGGCACCGGGTGGTTAATCGCCATGGCACAATTTCGTTAACCGGCCCAGATTTACAGCGTCAGCGGCAGGCGTTGCTGGCAGAAGGTGTGATGGTGTCGGGAAGCGGGCAAGTCGACTTGCAGCGTTATCGCTGGATTTATTAACCCTCTCCGGACGGAGAGGGTTAATGGCGCTTAGTATTGCGTAGGTGCTGGAACTGCCGAAGACGGATTCACTTGTGTCGGGGAAGTCGACGGTACAGTGGTTGTTGCGCCACCGCTGGCCTGAACCGGCACGGCGGTTTGCTGAACCGGCACTAATATCAGGTCAGCTTTGGTTCCGCCCTGATTGATCACCGGTTGAACGGTATCGGTGATAAACACCAGTTTGTCGTTGACGGTAACCGCCGCACTCAACAGGATACGCGCATTCGGCTGAACGTCTGCCGGGTTAAATGGCAGAACAAAACTGAACGGTGACTGTTTACCTTCGGTACGTACTGCTTTCTGCGCCAGAACTTTAGAAGGCGCATCCGCTAACGACGCGTCAGAAAGTGTCACGGTCAGCACGGCGTCAGGCGGCAGTGCGACTTTCTGACGGATCCAGACCGTACCGGAAACATTCGGTTGTTGTATAGCAGGTTGCTGTGTCGCTGCAATAGACGTATTTGCAGCCGGTGCTGGCGTCTGGATATCCGCGCTTTTATCCGCGCAAGCCGCCAACGCAATCGCAACCGCTAAACCACTGGCCATGTGCACGAGTTTCATTCACTTCTCCTTATTATCAATGCACCAGCGGGCTAACTTTCCTCGCCGGAAGAGTGGTTAACAAAATAGTAACGTCAATAAGTGTGGCACATGTCACGTATTAACGCCTGCATTTAGCCAGTAATTCAGACCATTGCACCCATCGGACCAGTAACAAAATTGCGTTATACTCAACTCACTTTGGCTTGCTGCGGCAGCTTTGTTACTGGAGAGTTAATATGAGTCAGGCCTTAAAAAATTTACTGACATTGTTGAATCTGGAAAAAATTGAGGAAGGACTCTTTCGCGGCCAGAGTGAAGATTTAGGTTTACGCCAGGTGTTTGGTGGCCAGGTCGTGGGTCAGGCGCTGTATGCTGCAAAAGAGACAGTTCCCGAAGAGCGTCTGGTGCATTCATTCCACAGCTACTTTCTTCGCCCTGGCGACAGTAAAAAGCCGATTATTTACGATGTCGAAACGCTGCGCGACGGCAACAGTTTCAGCGCCCGTCGTGTGGCTGCTATTCAAAACGGCAAACCGATCTTTTATATGACGGCCTCTTTCCAGGCACCGGAAGCGGGTTTCGAACACCAAAAAGAGATGCCTCCAGCCCCTGCGCCTGATGGTCTGCCTTCGGAAACGCAAATCGCCCAGTCGCTGGCCCACTTGTTACCGCCAGTGCTGAAAGATAAATTTATCTGTGATCGTCCGCTGGAAGTCCGTCCGGTGGAGTTTCATAACCCACTGAAAGGCCACGTCGCAGCCCCCCATCGTCAGGTGTGGATCCGCGCGAACGGCAGCGTGCCGGATGATCTGCGCGTTCATCAGTACCTGCTCGGTTATGCCTCTGACCTCAATTTCTTGCCAGTAGCTTTACAGCCGCACGGCATCGGTTTTCTCGAACCGGGGATTCAAATTGCTACCATCGACCATTCCATGTGGTTCCATCGACCGTTTAATTTAAACGAATGGCTGCTGTATAGCGTGGAGAGCACGTCAGCGTCCAGTGCCCGCGGATTTGTGCGTGGTGAGTTTTATACCCAGGACGGCATGCTGATTGCCTCGACCGTTCAGGAAGGGGTAATGCGTAATCACAATTAAAAAACAGCCGGAGGTGAAAACCGTCCGGCTGTCAGATTGTTGGTAACGTGCTTTTGTTGATGCCGGTGGCGGCGTAAACGCCTTATCCGGCCTACCAATTCTTGTAAATTCAATAAATTGTGATTTTTATTGTCGGCCTGATAAGCACAGCGCATCAGGCAAATTTGTATTTGATTGCAGGTTACGCGTTATAGGCATTTTCGCCGTGGCTGTTGACGTCCAGCCCTTCACGTTCCTGTTCTTCCGGTACACGCAGGCCAACCGTCAAATCCGCCAGTTTGTAGCCGATAAACGCCACCACACCAGACCAGACGATCGTAATGGCGATACTTTCCAGTTGTACCAACACCTGATGGCCCATCGTCACACCTTCCGCGAAGCCCACACCGCCCAGCGAACTGGCGGCAAAAATTCCGGTCATGATACAGCCGACAATACCGCAAACGCCGTGTACACCGAAGACATCGCAGGGATCATCCACCCGCAGCAGACGTTTCAACATAGTCACGCCCCACAAGCCTGCCAGACCAGCTACCACGCCGATAATCAACGCGCCGCCAACACCAATGTAACCACAGGCAGGCGTCACGCCGACCAGACCGGCAATCGCACCAGAGCAAGCCCCCAGCAGAGAAGGTTTACCGCGCAGTGCCCATTCACCGAAGATCCAGCCAAGAATTGCCGCCGCCGTTGCTACCACGGTGTTAACAAACGCCAGTGCCGCAATTTCGTTTGCCGTGCCCGCAGACCCGGCGTTAAAACCAAACCACCCGATATAAAGAATGGCAGTTCCGGTAAAGACCATCGGCAGGTTGTGCGGTTTAAACGCCTCTTTGCCAAAGCCCACGCGTTTACCGACCAGATACGCGCCTACCAGACCGGCGATTGCGGCGTTAATGTGCACCACTGTGCCACCGGCAAAATCCAGCGCACCGTGGGAAGCCAGCAAACCGCCTCCCCAGACCATATGCGCAATCGGAATGTAAGAGAGTGTCAACCACACCACCACGAAGATTAACACTGCCGAGAAGCGAATCCTCTCCGCCAGCGCCCCGACGATCAAGCCAACGGTAATACAGGCAAACGATCCCTGAAACGCCACGTGGATATACTGATAGATACTGCCCATTACCGCGGTCAATTCGATATTTTTCAACATTAACCAGTTAATGTTGCCAAAGAAGTTGTTGCCCTCGCCAAACGCCAGTGAGTAGCCGTAAACCACCCAGAGAATACAAACCAATGCAAAGGTCACGGTCACCTGTGTCAGCATCGACAGCACGTTTTTACCGCGAATCAGGCCACCATAAAACAGCGCGATACCCGGAACAGTCATAAACAGCACCAGCGCAGTACAAATCATCATAAACGCATTGTCGGCTTTATCTGCCACCGCAGGAGCAGCCATTACCAGTCCTGGCAGCATCGCCAGTGAAGCAAGCCCAGTTTTTATCGTCGCTATCTTCATTTTTCAGTCCTGTTGCTGTGTGCCAGAGATTACAGCGCCGCTTCGTCGGCTTCGCCGGTACGGATACGAATGACGCGTTGCAATTCAGCGACAAAGATTTTGCCGTCGCCAATTTTTCCGGTGTAAGCCGCCTTGCTGACGATATCGATCACTTCATCGAGTTGATCATCGGCAATCGCCACATCGATTTTTACTTTTGGCAGGAAATTGACGCTGTATTCCGCGCCACGGTACAGCTCAGCATGCCCTTTCTGACGCCCGAAACCTTTCACTTCAGTGACGGTCAGGCCCTGGATGCCAATGGAAGATAACGCTTCACGAACGTCTTCCAGCTTGAATGGTTTGATTATCACGGTCACCAGCTTCATAGATCCCCTCCGGTCAGAATTCGGTAATGGTTCTGCTACACGAAGAAGGTATTGCAAGCGGTGTGCCAGAAATGAAAAACGAGAGGGAAAGCAGGACGCAAAGGTGATTGAAAACAAAAACGCACTATGACAGTGCACAGTGCGTTGCATTTTTGCACCAACGATGAAATTTTGCGCTAATCAGGCGCTCAACGATTCCTCTTCACGTACGCTGGCAGCCAGTTCTTCTCCTGCAAGTTGCAGTTGGTACATCTGCCAGTAACGTCCCTGAGCCGCAAGCAGTTGCTGGTGCGTCCCCTGCTCCACGGCTTGTCCACGATGAAGCACCAGAATGGTGTCGGCATCAACAATGGTCGATAAGCGGTGAGCGATCACCACCAGCGTAGTATGTTCGCGCACCGCCGCCAGGGCGTGCTGAATCGCCTGTTCAGTACCGGAATCAATACTGGCGGTTGCTTCATCAAGGATCAGGATTTGCGGTGTTTCTACCAGCACGCGCGCCAGCGCCAGCAACTGTTTTTGCCCGACTGAGAGATTATTCCCCTGCTCGCCCAACGGCGTATAAATGCCGTCGCTCATACTGCGCGCCAGCTCTGCCAGTTGCACCGTTTCCAGCGCTTGCCAGACGCGTTCTTCGGAGATATCACGCCCCAGCGTAACGTTCGCCAGGAAGGAATCCGCCAGCACAACCGGATCTTGCTGCACCATTGCCACGCCCTGGCGCAGCGCGCTGTGACTTAGCGAACTTAACGGACGGCCGTCGAGACGAATCTCGCCTTCCGTTAGCGGGTAATAGCCCATCAGCAAACTTGCCAAAGTGCTTTTGCCACTGCCGGTATGCCCGACCAGCGCCACAAAGTTGCGCGAAGGCACAGACAGATTAATGTTTTTCAGTACCAGATTGTCATCACGATAGGCAAACGACACATTATCGACGTCAATGGTGCCGCTCTGTAACGGGCGATCATCATTGCCATATTGCTGGCGCGGCCCGTCCATCAGTTCAAATACACGCTCACCTGCGACAACAGCCTGTTGCAGCATTGCCTGTTGCGTGGTCAGTTCGATTAATGGTTCGTTAAGTCGCCCCAGATAGCTGATAAACGCATACAACACGCCCACTTCAATAGTGCCACTGGCAGAGAAACCAAACAGCATCAACAAACCGCAAAGAATGAGCGATGAAAACAGACTAAGCAGTGGTCGCAGTAAAAAGCCGTCGAGCCGCAGGGTTTGCATTCGCGCCATATAGTGCGAACGGCTGGCCTCCCCCATACGTTCACCAAATCTCGCCTGCTGACGGAACTGCTGGATAACGCTCATGCCATTGATGATTTCGTTAAAACCGTCGTTGATATCCGCCAGATAGGCGCGCACGCGGCGGACAATCGGCGTACTGTAACGCTGGTATATCACCATCACCACCAGCACGACCGGGAAGATCATTATTGCCACCAGCGCCATTCGCCAGTCGAGACTGAACATCGCCACCAGCATCGCACCCACAAGTGCGGCGCTACGCAAAACGGTTGCTACCACGGTAACGTAGAGATCGCGGATCACTTCTGTGTCATTGGTGACGCGGGAAATGACCTGCCCGACCGGCTGGGTATCAAACTCACTTAATGGCTGGCGTAGCGCAGCATCCATCACATCGGTACGCAACTGTTGTACAACGCCAACCGCCGCCCGGTTAAACAACAACGACTGCGCGTAGTGCAGTCCGGCGGCAAGCAGTTGCAGCCCAACATACGCCACCGCCAGACCAACAACCATCTTCAACGGCAGATTATTTTTCGCCACCATATTGTCGATAAAATAGCTGATGAGCAGCGGCCCACTCACTTCTGCCGCTGCTGCAACCCACATCATCAGAACCGCAATACCCAGCGGCTTACGCCACGGCGAACCGTATGCTAACAGGCGCTTCAGAGTCGGCCACAGTTGGCTAAAACTACGCATCAACGGCCTCCTCGTGAATTTCAGGGGCATCGTCAAGCGCCGCCTCCAGTTGTTGATAGCGATACATATCGCGATACCAGCCGCTTTGTTGCGCCAGCACATCATGATCGCCGCGTTGAGCGATATGCCCGTGCTGCATCACAATTATTTCACTGGCTTCTGTCAGTGCAGAAAGACGATGGGCGCTGATGATGACCGTTCGCCCCTGTCCCCACTGGCGCAGGTTATGCAGGATCTGGTGCTCTGTGCGTCCGTCCACCGCAGAAAGCGCATCATCCAGAATGAGGATTTCCGCATTCACCAGTAACGCCCGGGCAATGGAGATACGCTGTTTTTGGCCACCGGAAAGCATCACGCCACGTTCGCCCACTTCTGTGTCGTAACCTTGCGGCAGACGAAGAATATCGTCATGCACACTGGCCAAACGCGCTACGTGCTCAATCTCTTGCTGGGTAGCATTTGGGCAACCCAGCGCAATGTTATTCGCCACGGTGTCGGAAAAAAGGAACGGCGTCTGACTGACGACTGCCAGGCGGCTACGCCAACTGTCGAGTTGTAGCTGCGTCAGAGGAATATCATGAAAGCGAATATCCCCCTCGCTGACGTCGAAATGACGTTGAATGAGTGACAGCACGGTACTTTTGCCGGAACCGGTCGGCCCGCAAATGCCCAGCATCTGACCGGGCTTCAATACGAAACTGACGTTTTCCAGCGCAGGATGGTGAGTTTGCGGATAGGTAAACTGGCGAATATTCACATCCAGTTTACCGCGTCCTTCCGGCACACTTTCGCTACCATCTTTGACGACCGGCGCTTCCGCCAGCATCGTTCGAATACGGCTGTACGCCGCGCTGCCGCGTTCCACAATGTTAAACATCCATGCCAGCGCCAGCATCGGCCAGATCATCAGGCCAAGATACATCATAAAACTGGTGAGCTGTCCCAGCGTTAAACTGCCCTGCACAACCATCCAGCTTCCCCCACCAATCGCCAGTAAATTCGCCATCCCAATAGCGATATAGATGGTCGGATCGAAACGGGCATCAATACGTGCCACACGCATGTTTTTCTTGCCAGTATCCTCGGCATCTGCGGCAAATAGCGCCGACTGGCGATCTTCCAGACCAAAGGCTTTAATCATACGGATACTGGTGAGGCTCTCCTGGGTGCGGTCGTTGAGGCTGGAAAACGCCGCCTGCGCCAGCTTAAAACGCTCATGTAAAGCGTCGCCATTACGTTTGATCATGATCGCCATCACAGGCATCGGCAGCAGCGCTATTAAGGTCAACTGCCAGCTAATTTGCGTTGACATCATAATCAGCACCGCGCAGCCCATCACCAGCGAATCCACCAGCGTCAGCACCCCTTCCCCGGCGGCAAATACCACGCGATCAACGTCATTCGTCGCGCGGGCCATTAAGTCCCCCGTCCGGTGACGCAGGTAAAATTCTGGATGCTGGCGGCTTAACTGGCGGTAATAATCTTCACGCAGTTCAACAGCCAGTTGATAAGACGCACCGAACAACAGTACACGCCAGACATAACGCAGTAGATAAACCACGACTGCAATCAGCACCATAGTGGCGATCCACATCAGGATCTGTCCGGTCGTAAAGTGTTGTTCCGTCACGCCATCGACCACAATCCCGACTACTTTCGGCGGAACCAGTTGCAGCATCGCGATAATGACAAGCAAGGCCACAGCCCCGAGATAGCGACGCCATTCCCGACGGAAATACCAGCTTAGTTGAGCAAATAATCGCACGCGTTGTGTCCTGACCTGATTTTGGATATTTATTCGATGGGTAAAGAAGTGGTGTATTTAATCTGTTCCATCGCGAAACTGGAAGTAACGTCCGACAGCCCTGGCACGCTGTTTACCAGACGCTTATAAAACTCGTCGTAGCGTTTCATGTCGGCAACCTGGACACGCATCAGATAATCGTATTCACCGGCCATGCGCCAGAACCCCAGCACTTCTGGCATTTCCGTTACCACCGTGACAAAGCGGCAATACCATTCGCTGCTGTGATGTTGCGTTTTAATCAGTACAAAAGCGGTCAGCCCGAGGCCAATTTTTTCCGGGTCCAGTAAGGCAACTTTGCCGATAAGGATACCGTCATCCTCCAGCCGTTTCAGACGCTTCCAGCAAGGCGTGGTTGTCAGATTAACGGCTTCTGCCAGAGCCTGCAAAGAGAGGGTACAATCCTGCTGTAGCAAGGCCAGCAGCTTACGATCAATTTTATCTAACATAGCCCACCCACAGAGAATTATTTTCTCTTTTCATTCTATTTTAAAGGTCAAATACCGACAATTTATTCTGTGCGGTTTAAACGCCACTGCACAAAATGACAAATTCAAAGCAAAAAAAACCGGGCTATTGCCCGGCGCTGGAAGGGATCTCGTTATTCGGGGGAATAAGGTAGATGTGGATTGTCCAGCCAGTGCGTCAAATAGTGAGAGACAGCCTGATTTCGGCAGTGTCCAATCACCGGTAAATGGGGGAGTTCCGCGCGAAGTTGCGGCATCGCATTGCCCATAATAAAGCCGCTGCCGACGCTGCCTAACATTTCACGATCGTTCATCGCATCGCCAAAGGCCATGCAGTCGCGCAGCGAAAAACCTAAATATTGGGTCAGCACCACCAACGCTGCGCCTTTATTGCACCCCACCGGCAGTACTTCCAGGCAATTAATCGCGGAAAAACACAAATGTGCCCGCTCGCCTAATGCTTCCTGTAGTTGGATCTGCAAGCGCGTAAGATCGTCATGATCGCCACAGAAACAGACCTTGGTGACGCGGTCGAGAGGCATTTTTTTGACATTGATAATCTGATAACGAAACTTGCTATAGACAAATGCCTGCAACAACGCCGGAATTTCGCGTTCGGTAAACCAGCCATCATCATTGAAGATATGCATGCTGGCCTGGGTATCCCACTTCTGATAGAGCACCCGTTCCGCCACATCTGCAGGTAAATCATCACGATGTAACAATTCACCTTCCAGAGAATGCACGCGCGTACCGTTGCCGGTAATCAAATACGCATCCAGCGATAGCGCCCCGAGAATGTGCTGCATCTCCAACGCATGGCGACCCGTAGCAAAAGTAAGGGTGATATCGCGTTCACGCAGGCGCGCCAGAGTAGAGAGGGTTTTCTCACCTAAGTGGTGGTCAGGCATCAATAAAGTGCCGTCCATATCAAATGCTGCCAGACGAGCCATTTCTTTCTCCACTCTGTGACAGGGTTAATGGTGATTGAGTATCACCCGATATATACGGAAGTAATAGTGAATAGTTAAATAATATTGTTCCGGGTTTATATGCGACTGCTTAACCGTCTTAACCAGTATCAACGTCTGTGGCAACCTTCCGCGGGAGAGACGCAGTCCGTGACCGTCAGCGAACTGGCCGAACGCTGTTTTTGCAGCGAACGGCATGTGCGCACACTGTTACGTCAGGCACAGGAGGCTGGATGGTTGGAGTGGCAGGCGCAATCAGGACGCGGAAAGCGCGGGCAACTACGCTTTCTGGTGACGCCGCAATTCCTGCGCAATACGATGATGGAACAGGCGCTGGAAACCGGGAAACAGCAGGATGTGCTGGAGCTGGCGCAACTGGCTCCTGGCGAGCTGCGTACCCTGTTACAACCGTTTATGGGCGGGCAATGGCATAACGATACACCGACGTTGCGTATCCCCTATTATCGCCCACTCGAACCGCTACAACCGGGCTTTTTGCCCGGCCGTGCCGAGCAGCATCTCGCCGGGCAAGTTTTTTCCGGCCTGACCCGCTTCGACAATAATACGCAACGCCCAATTGGCGATTTAGCGCACCACTGGGAAACGTCTACTGACGGGCTACGCTGGGATTTTTATCTTCGTTCAACACTGCACTGGCATAACGGCGATGCTGTAAAAGCAACGCAACTGCATCAGCGGTTGTTGATGCTGCTCCAGCTACCTGCATTGGGTAAATTATTTATTAGCGTGAAGCGTATTGAAGTCCCCCATCCGCAGTGCCTGACCTTCTTTTTACATCGCCCCGATTACTGGCTTGCCCACCGGCTGGCAAGCTATTGCAGTCATCTCGCGCATCCACAATTCCCGCAGGTGGGAACCGGTCCTTTTCGCTTAACACAATTCACAGCGGAACTGGTGCGTCTGGAAAGTCACGATTATTACCATTTACGTCATCCACTGCTAAAAGCGGTTGAATACTGGATAACTCCACCGCTTTTTGAAAAAGATTTGGGAACCAGTTGCCAGCATCCAGTGCAAATCACTATCGGTAAACCCGAGGATCTGCCTCTGGTCAGCCAGGTCAGTAGCGGCATCAGTTTAGGTTTTTGCTATTTAACGTTGCGCAAAAGCTCCCGACTAACCCTCTGGCAGGCGCGAAAAGTGATCACCATTATTCATCAATCTGGTTTACTGCAAACGTTAGAAGTCGGAGAAAACCTGATCACCGCCAGTAATGCATTGCTGCCTGGCTGGACTATTCCGCAATGGGAAGTGCCAGATGAGGTCAAACTACCGGAAACATTGACGCTGGCTTATCACCTGCCAGTGGAACTTCATGCTATGGCAGAACAGCTACGGACGACGCTGGCAGCAGAAGGTTGCGAATTAAAGATTATTTTTCATCATGCGAAAAACTGGGATGACACAACCCCACTGGCTCAGGCAGATTTGATGATGGGCGATAGACTAATTGGCGAAGCACCGGAATATACCCTTGAGCAATGGCTGCGTTGCGATCCGCTCTGGCCACATGTTTTCACTGCCAGCACATATGCACATCTGCACTCAACACTGGATGCCGTGCAATTGATGCCTGATGAGGAAAACCGACATAACGCCCTGAAAGCGGTCTTCACACAATTAATGGATAACGCCACGCTGACACCACTGTTTAACTATCACTATCGCATTAGCGCGCCACCCGGTGTTAACGGTGTCCGTCTGACGCCGCGCGGCTGGTTTGAATTTACCGAAGCCTGGCTTCCCGCACCGTCGCAATGAAGCACTGGTCGGGGTTAACCACAGGCGTTACCATAAGGTTTTTACCGATTTAGCAGGATGATTTATGAAACGTGCTGTCGTTGTGTTCAGTGGAGGCCAGGATTCCACCACCTGTCTGGTACAGGCATTGCAGCAATATGATGAAGTCCATTGCGTGACATTTGATTACGGCCAGCGCCATCGCGCAGAGATCGACGTGGCCCGCGAACTGGCGCTAAAACTAGGGGCACGCGCGCATAAGGTGCTGGATGTGACGCTGCTCAACGAGCTGGCGGTTAGCAGCCTGACGCGTGACAGCATTCCAGTGCCAGATTATGAACCTGAAGCCGATGGTATCCCGAATACGTTTGTCCCAGGGCGTAATATTTTGTTCCTGACGCTGGCGGCAATATATGCGTATCAGGTAAAAGCAGAAGCAGTAATTACCGGCGTCTGCGAAACGGATTTCTCCGGTTACCCGGATTGCCGCGATGAGTTTGTGAAAGCACTGAACCATGCCGTCAGTCTGGGCATGGCGAAAGATATTCGCTTTGAAACACCGTTGATGTGGATTGATAAAGCGGAAACCTGGGCGCTGGCGGATTATTACGGCAAGCTGGATTTAGTCCGTAACGAAACGTTGACCTGCTATAACGGCATTAAAGGCGACGGTTGCGGTCATTGTGCTGCGTGTAATCTGCGTGCCAACGGGTTGAATCATTATCTGGCCGATAAATCGGCGGTGATGACGGCGATGAAACAGAAGACCGGATTGAAGTAATTTATTCGGGGTGTCGCCTGATCCGATCTACGATTGTATCACGCCTGGAGGCCGGATAAGACGCACCCCGCGTCGCATCCGGCACAACAAAACGTTTACTGAACCATCTGCTCCAGCTTTTCGCGCAGTTCCCCCTCCAGGGCTAATGCTTTCTGCGTTTTGAGATCAATACAAACAAAGGTGATGAGCGCATCCGCCACCACCTGTCCTTCCGGCTCAAGGGTGATTAGTTGACTTAAAATGCCGCTTTTACCGTTTAATTGCTGCAACTGACTGGTAATGGTCAGCAGGTCGCTCAACACCGCCGGGCGGCGATAGTTAATATTGATATTGACTACCACAAAAGCGATGTTATGGGCGGTCATCCATTGAAAGCTGTCGCTATTTTCCAGTCCATCCCAGCGGGCTTCTTCGAGAAACTCAAGGTAGCGGGCGTTGTTAACGTGCTGGTAAACATCGAGATGGTATCCACGAACTTTGATTTGTGTTTGCATAGCGCAATAGCCTTACGTTGTTGTTATAAGAACAGTTATAAGCACAGAGGTCATAACTGGTATGACCTCTTCAGTCTGGCAAAAAATTGCCACTATGCAAATTAATTACAGACTTAATACCGCAAGGTTACGTTCCACCAGCGAATTGCCCATCCCCGGCACCTGTTTTAAATCTTCCACCGTTTTAAACGGACCGTACTCTTCCCGATAACTGACAATCGCCTGCGCTTTCTTCAGGCCAACACCATTCATAACGCGGGCTAACTCTTCCGCACTGGCATTGTTAATACTGACTCTGGTGCCTTCTTCGTCACTGGCTTTCGCCGGTATTGCCGCTTTGCTTTGTGCTGCGGGTGCCTCCGCTTTGGTTTCTACCGCTGCCGGTTTCGCCGTAGGGGCAGCCGCCAGCGCGCTATGAGACATTCCGGCACAAGCCAGAGACAGAGTAATGAGAAGTGCTTTGATTCCGTGTTTCATACTGTTTTCTCCTTGTTTGTTAACAGTGGAATCACCTTAACGGCAGTGAAAACAGTAAACAAATGGCAATATTCAGAAATGGAAAAGGCCGCGAAAGCGACCTTTTCTTGTTACAGCTACAAAGCATTTTTTTGCGAAGCGGCTTCAGGATTATTGCTGTTCCAGCGCGTCGCCAATTTTGATTTTCGCCTCTTTACGCAGGTTACTCATCAGCGCTTCAAAGACGATTTGTGCGTTGTTCTGGGTGATACCCTGCACCATCGCTTTTTTCTGATCTTCCGGCATTGAGCCTTGTTTCACTTCGTCCAGCGCCAGAAGAACCACATTACCTTGCATATCGGTCGCCATACCGTAGCTCGGTTTGTCTTTCGCTGGCAGAGGCAGTGCAAACGCGGCCTGGCTAATTGGGTCACGGCCGGAACGACTTAAGGTTTTCGGCTCGCCAAATTTCAAACCGGCAGCTTGCATAGCTTCCGCACCCTTGCCCGCTTTCAGATCAACCAGCAGTTTTTCAGCATCGATTTTCGCCTGCTGTTCAGCTTTGTTGTGCTGAACCAGCGCTTTAACCTGTTCCTGAACATCTGCCAATGGTTTAACCGCTTCTGGTTTATGCTCGCTGATGCGCAGCACGAATGCGCGATCGCCGTCTACGGTGATGATGTCAGAGTTGATGCCCGGCGCACCGTTTTCACCAACCAGACCGCCGTTGAAGATAGCGTCCGCAACCGGCTTAAAGTTTAACTCTTCCGGCAGTTTATCTTTACTAAACCAGCCAGTCTGGGTGGCTTTAACACCCGCAGCCTGCTCTGCACCGGCCAGAGATTCGGTGTCGTTGCTTGCCGCATCGCTCACTTTCTGCTGCAGCGCGTAGTACGCATCCAGGGCTTTTTCGTGTTTCACTTTCGCCGTGATGTCGTCACGGACTTCGTCTAACGACTTCACTTTCGCAGGCTGAATATCGTCCAGACGCACGATCAAGAAACCCACAGAAGATTTGATGACGCCGGACAGTTGGCCTTTTTCTTTCAGACCAGCATTTTTCAGTTCATCCGGGATAGTGGCATCTTCTAACCAACCCATATCGCCGCCGTTACGGGCAGAGATAATATCGGCAGATTTTTCTTTTGCTAACGCAGCAAAATCACCACCTTTGTTCAGCTCATCAAGTACCGCTTTCGCTTCATCTTCAGTTTTGGTCTGGATGATGCTGTAACGGGTACGCTGCGGCTGGGTGAATTGATCCTGATGCTGATCGTAGTAACTCTGGATATCCGCATCACTAACCGGTTGCTGCATCGTTGCGGCATCCAGTTTGATGTAGCTCACGCGGAATTGTTCCGGAGTCATGAAGCTGTTTTTGTTTTGCTCGTAGTAGCTGGCGATTTCCTGTTCGGTCACTGCCTGCTTAGCCGCCAGAGCGTTAACGTCGATAGTCGCTTCACGCACTACACGTTGTTGAGCAACCAGCGCTGCCAGCTCGTCGGTTTCACCTTTTAGCATAAAGTCAGTGCCCGCAACGCCGTTAATCAGTTGTTGGGTCATAAGCTGGTTACGCAGCGCCTGTGCGTACTGATCGGCACTCATCCCCATCTGGTTGAGGATACCGTTATAGCGGCTGTTATCAAACTTGCCGTCAACCTGAAAGGCTGGGGTTGCGAAAATAGCCTGTTTAACCTGCTCATCGCTGACACCCAGTTTTAGTTCGCGGGCGTACTGATCCAGCAGCGCCTCGTCGATCAGACGATTCAGCACCTGTTGACGCAGGGTTTTCATGTAGCCTTCGTTCGCAGCCAGCTCAGAGTATTGATCGCCAAGCTGTTGCTGCATCCGATTACGCTCGCTGTTGAAAGCGTTCTCAAACTGCCCGCGGCTGATTTCCAGGTCATTCACTTTTGCGGCGTAGTTATTGCCTCCGCCAATCAGGTAACCACTCACGCCGGTCAATATGAACGACACGATAATGATACCGAAAATAATCTTGAGCACGAGACTGTTTGCAGCCGTGCGTAAGCTGTCCATCATGGTGTAACAACACTCCGCTGTAGGTGACTGTATACCTCACGCAACATATCGCTGCGTGCAAAGGCCTATTGTGACAAGAAACGGGGGCAATTGTCAGCCCACAACTTGCAGAAAGTCACGGAATACAAATAAAAAAGGCACATCAGTAGATGCGCCCTTGAACTTCGTCACATCCCCAATGGGGACAATACTTAGTTTACCGCGTCTTTCAGCGCTTTACCTGCACGGAAGCTCGGTACTTTAGCTGCAGCGATGGTGATCTCTTTACCGGTCTGCGGGTTGCGACCAGTACGGGCAGCACGCTCTTTAACGGCAAAAGTACCAAAACCAACCAGTGCTACATCATCCCCTTCTTTCAGGGATTCAGTTACGGAAGCAATAATAGCATCTAACGCACGGCCAGCCGCAGCTTTAGAGATATCAGCCCCTGCAGCAATCTTGTCAATCAATTGAGATTTATTCACTCTTCTCTTCCTCTTTATAATTTATCCCGCACTTGAATCCTTCAAGGTGCGAACGCGCAGCAGTTATATCAGGCCAGCCATCCCCTTACAACACCCCTTAATAAGGGCAAGCCTAATCCGCCCTCTAACTTAACGAGACAAAAAAAGGCTGGCAAGCCCGAATTGACCCACCAGCCCTTTTTTTATTAGTGCAATTTGCGCGAAGTCACTATTTTGCAGTTACAACCTGCATTCCAGACGGTTCATTTTGCAGCGCCAGAGTCAGAACTTCCTCAATGCGCTTCACAGGATGAATGTCCAGATCGGCAATCACGTTGTCCGGAATCTCTTCCAGATCGCGTTTGTTCTCAAACGGAATTAACACTGTTTTAATCCCGCCGCGGTGCGCTGCCAGCAGTTTTTCTTTCAAACCGCCGATTGGCAACACCTGACCACGCAGAGTAATCTCACCAGTCATCGCCACATCGGCGCGAACCGGGTTACCGGTCAGGCAAGAAACCAGTGCGGTGCACATGGCAATACCGGCGCTCGGACCATCTTTCGGCGTCGCACCTTCCGGTACGTGCACGTGGATGTCGCGTTTTTCGTAAAAATCTGGATTGATCCCCAGTTTTTCCGCACGCGCGCGAACCACAGTTAACGCCGCCTGAATGGACTCTTGCATCACTTCGCCCAGCGAACCGGTGTAAGTGAGTTTACCTTTGCCTGGAACACACGCTGTCTCGATGGTCAGCAAGTCGCCGCCGACTTCCGTCCACGCCAGACCAGTTACCTGACCAACGCGGTTTTCGTTATCCGCGCGACCATAGTCGAAACGCTGAACACCGAGGTAGTCATGCAGGTTATCGCCGTTAATTTCGATATGTTTTAATGACTTATCGAGCAACAACTGCTTAACCGCTTTACGGCATAGTTTGGAGATTTCACGCTCCAGACCACGCACGCCCGCCTCACGGGTGTAGTAACGAATAATGCCAATAATGGCGCTATCGTCGACGGTCAGCTCACCTTTTTTCAGTGCATTACGTTCAATCTGCTTCGGCAGCAGGTGACGTTTGGCGATGTTCAGTTTTTCATCTTCGGTATAACCAGAGAGACGAATAACTTCCATACGATCCAGCAGTGGCGCCGGAATATTCATGGAGTTCGACGTCGCAACAAACATCACGTCGCTAAGGTCGTAATCCACTTCCAGATAGTGGTCGCTGAACGCCACGTTCTGCTCTGGATCCAGCACTTCAAGCAGTGCGGAAGCTGGATCGCCACGCATGTCAGAAGACATTTTGTCGATCTCATCGAGCAGGAACAGCGGGTTTTTCACGCCCACTTTCGCCATTTTCTGGATCAATTTACCCGGCATAGAACCGATGTAAGTACGGCGGTGACCACGGATTTCCGCTTCGTCACGCACACCGCCCAGCGCCATACGGACATATTTACGTCCGGTAGCTTTAGCGATGGACTGCCCCAGAGAAGTTTTACCTACCCCCGGCGGTCCAACCAGGCAGAGGATCGGCCCCTTGATTTTATTTACGCGGCTTTGAACCGCGAGATACTCAAGGATGCGATCTTTCACACGTTCCAGACCATAATGGTCGGTATCGAGGATTTCTTGCGCCTGACGCAGGTCTTTTTTGACCTTGCTACGTGCATTCCACGGCACCTGCACCATCCAGTCGATATAACCTCGCACCACGGTCGCTTCTGCCGACATTGGAGACATCATTTTCAGCTTCTGCAATTCTGCTTCCGCTTTCTCTTTTGCCTCTTTTGGCATTTTCGCCGCGTCGATTTTGCGCTTCAACGCTTCATTTTCGTCTGGCGCGTCGTCCATTTCACCGAGTTCTTTCTGAATAGCTTTCATTTGCTCGTTCAGATAGTACTCACGCTGAGATTTCTCCATCTGCTTTTTGACGCGGTTGCGAATACGTTTCTCAACCTGCAGCAGATCGATTTCCGACTCCATCATAGCCATCAGATATTCCAGACGTTCGTTAACGTCGGACATCTCAAGAACGGACTGTTTGTCAGCCAGTTTTAGCGGCATATGTGCGGCAATGGTGTCCGCCAGACGCGCCGGATCGTCGATGCTGTTCAGCGACGTCAGCACTTCTGGTGGGATTTTCTTATTCAGCTTGATGTAGCCTTCGAACTGGCTGATTGCGGTACGCACCAGCACTTCCTGTTCGCGCTCATCAATGGTCGGGGACTCCAGATACTCCGCCTTCGCAGAAAAGTGTTCGCCATTGTCAGAGAGCGCAGAAATACGCGCGCGCTGCAACCCCTCGACCAGCACTTTGACGGTGCCGTCAGGCAGTTTCAGCATCTGCAATATAGAGGCCACGGTCCCGACGGTGAAAAGATCGTTTACACCCGGCTCATCCGTTGAAGCTTCTTTCTGCGCGACCAGCATAATTTTTTTATCATGGTCCATCGCCGCTTCCAGACAACGGATAGATTTTTCCCGTCCGACAAATAAGGGGATGACCATGTGCGGATAAACCACCACATCGCGCAGCGGCAATACGGGGATTTCAATGCGTTCAGAACGCTCAGGATTCATAGAGCTCTCTCTTAGTTTAATGTCCGCCAGGTAATCAGATGACATGACTGTGCTTCACGCCATCTATTAACATGTACGTCAGTATATGGGGATGTTTCTCCCACATTCAACGTCGGGAATAGAGGAAAAATGAAAGGGGAGATAAAATCCCCCCTTTTTGGTTAACTAATTGTATGGGAATGGTTAATTATTCACCAGACGCCTGTTGCGCTTCCGGCTTGCCATAAATCAGCAGTGGCTTGCTTTGCCCTTCAATAACCGACTCGTCAATAACCACTTTTTCCACATCTTCCATAGAAGGCAGATCATACATGGTATCAAGCAGCGCAGCTTCTACGATGGAACGCAGACCACGGGCACCGGTTTTACGCGCCATCGCTTTCTTGGCGATAGCATCCAGCGCTTCGTCACGGAATTCCAGATCCACGCCCTCAAGGTTAAACAACGCCTGATACTGCTTGGTCAGGGCGTTTTTCGGCTCTTTGAGGATCTGAATCAAAGCTTCTTCGCTCAGTTCATTCAGCGTTGCCACAACTGGCAGACGACCGATGAACTCAGGGATCAGACCAAATTTGATCAAATCTTCCGGTTCAACCTGCGCCAGCAACTCACCTTCGCTTGCTTTGTCAGATTTCGCTTTTACCGTCGCACCAAAACCAATGCCGGAGCCAGTTTCGACACGATGGGAAATCACTTTATCCAGACCGGCAAATGCACCGCCACAGATAAACAGGATCTTGGAGGTATCAACCTGCAAGAATTCCTGCTGCGGATGCTTACGTCCGCCCTGCGGTGGAACGGCGGCAACCGTACCTTCGATCAGTTTCAACAGTGCCTGCTGTACGCCTTCACCGGAAACGTCACGGGTAATGGACGGGTTGTCAGACTTACGCGAAATCTTGTCGATTTCATCGATGTAGACAATCCCGCGCTGCGCTTTCTGTACGTCGTAGTCGCACTTCTGCAACAGCTTCTGAATGATGTTTTCAACATCTTCACCCACATAACCCGCTTCGGTCAGGGTGGTGGCATCAGCCATAGTGAACGGAACGTCCAGCAGACGCGCCAACGTTTCCGCCAGCAACGTTTTACCAGAGCCAGTCGGACCAATCAGCAGAATGTTACTTTTGCCCAACTCGACGCCATTGCTGGTATCGCCGTTGCGCAGACGTTTGTAGTGGTTGTACACCGCGACCGCCAGCACTTTTTTCGCCTGTTCCTGACCGATGACGTAATCGTCCAGGTGGTTGCGAATTTCATGCGGCGTCGGTAGCGAACTGCGTTCACGATGCGGTGCTACTTCTTTAATCTCTTCGCGAATGATGTCGTTACATAAATCAACACATTCGTCGCAGATATACACGGATGGACCGGCAATCAGCTTACGCACTTCATGCTGGCTTTTGCCGCAAAAAGAGCAATACAGCAACTTGCCTGAGCCATCTTTGCGTTTATCTGTCATGGGTCAAAACCTCTTCTTTGTTCTTTGTGCCGCACACGACGACGCAAATGCCATTCTCAGGCGCAAGCCGCTTACCAGCGTTGTGCCAACCTGAATAAGTATAGCGGCACAGTTGCGCCTCTGGCATCAATTACGATGGGTCAGAATCGAATCGACCAGACCGTATTCCACCGCTTCAGGCGCGGAAAGGAAGCGATCGCGCTCAGTGTCACGTTCAATCTGTTCTAATGATTGACCCGTATGAAGCGCCATAAGTTCATTCATCCGCCCTTTAACTTTCAGAATTTCACGGGCATGAATTTCGATATCAGTCGCCTGGCCCTGATAGCCGCCCAACGGCTGGTGAATCATCACGCGCGAATTCGGCAGGCAGAAACGTTTACCTTTTGCCCCTGCGGTCAGCAGGAATGCCCCCATTGAGGCCGCCTGGCCCATACAAATGGTGCTGACATCAGGCTTGATAAACTGCATGGTGTCATAGATAGACATCCCGGCAGTGATCACCCCACCTGGGGAGTTAATGTACAGATAGATATCTTTTTCCGGGTTTTCTGCTTCCAGGAACAGCATCTGCGCCACAATCAGGTTAGCCATATGGTCTTCAACCTGGCCAGTCAGAAAAATAACGCGTTCCTTAAGTAGACGAGAATAGATATCAAAAGAGCGCTCACCGCGTGAGGTCTGTTCAATGACCATCGGCACCAGCGCCATATGGGGTGCAAAGTTATCTCGTTCGCCGCTGTATGACATTTCCGTCTCCTGGATAAAATTGAAAAAACCTGCTGTACCGATTGTAACCTTATGGACGGATTATCAGCTAGTCCCTGTGTTATGGGTACGGCATCATCCTATTTCAAGCATAACAATCTTTTGTTGTTACGCTAACACCGAAAGAGGGTTTTCGCACGGTTCCATGCAAAATTCATGACAAAAAAAAGCCCACCACCTGGCGGTGACGGGCCTTTGTGCGAATTTAGCGCGTTAGGCTGCGCAAATTACGCCTGCTGGTTCATCAGCTCGTTGAAAGTGGTTTCTTTTTCAGTCACTTTCGCTTTCGCCAGAACGGCTTCAACAGCCTGTTCTTCCAGAGCCACGTTACGCATGTTGTCCATCAGCTCTTTGTTTTTGCTGTAGAACTCGATAACTTCTTTCGGATCTTCGTACGCAGAAGCCATCTCTTCGATCAGGCCTTTAACACGCTCTTCGTCAGCTTTCAGCTCGTTAGCGCGAATAACTTCGCCCAGCAGCAGGCCAACAACTACGCGGCGTTTAGCCTGTTCTTCGAACAGTTCACGCGGCAGTTCCAGAGCTTGTTTTTCGTTGCCACCGAAACGCTGTGCAGCCTGGCGACGCAGAACGTCGATTTCGCTGTCGATCAGCGCAGCCGGAACGTCGATGTCGTTAGCTTTTACCAGACCTTCGATCGCCTGAGACTTAACGCGGTTACGAATGGCGCTCTTCAGCTCGCGCTCCATGTTTTTACGCACTTCAGCGCGCAGACCTTCTACGGAACCATCTTCAACGCCGAAACGTTTGATGAATTCAGCAGTCAGTTCCGGCAGTTCACGCTCTTCAACTTTCTTCAGGTTGATAGCGAATTTCGCTGCTTTACCTTTCAGGTTTTCTGCGTGGTATTCTTCCGGGAAGGTCACGTCGATGGTGAACTCTTCGCCTGCTTTGTGGCCTTTGATACCGTCTTCAAAGCCCGGGATCATACGACCCTGGCCCATCGCCAGTACGAAATCAGACGCTTTTCCACCTTCGAACTCTTCGCCGTCTACAGAACCGGTGAAGTCGATGGTCACGCGGTCTTCAGCTTCAACAGCGCCGTCTTTTTCTTTCCAGGTCGCCTGCTGTTTACGCAGAGTATCCAGCATGCCGTCAACGTCAGCGTCGGTCACTTCCACGATCGGTTTTTCAACTTCGATCGCTTCCAGACCCTGCAGTTCAACTTCCGGATAAACTTCAAACTCTACAGAGTAGGTGAAGTCTTCACCCGGCTTGTATTCGCCCGGAACGTAGGTCGGTGCGCCAGCCGGATTGATTTTTTCTTTAATGATGGCGTCAATGAAGTTACGGCTCATCAGGTCACCCAGAACGTCCTGGCGTACAGACGCGCCATAACGCTGAGCAACGATATTCATTGGCACTTTGCCTTTGCGGAAGCCGTCAATACGTACTTTTTTCGCAACGTTGACCAGCTCGCTTTTAACAGCGGTCTCGATGCTGTCAGCAGCGATAGTAATCGTTACACGGCGGCCAAGGCCTTGAGTGGTTTCAACTGAAACTTGCATCTTGTTACCTCAAAAAATCACAGTGCTCGGTCAACTCTTACCCCGCAAGCACAGGTTGTTGGCTTCGCGGAACCGGGATGTTCTTATAATCAATCACATTCCCTGTTACCAGAATCATCCCGAAAGCATTCAAATAGGACGCGGCATTATAGCGGCATCACTTTTATGAGTCGAGAACGGTTATTGCGCGCTGCCGCGTATTTTTTCACAATTCCCGGGCAATTTTCGTCTGAATGCTGGGCAAAAAGCGCAAAATCCAGACAAAACAAAACGGCCCGCAGGCCGTTTTTCATAAAATCTTTAGCAACATACTGGAAAAACGCTAACTGTTGCAAATGCGTTTTTAGGCGATGCTTCCCGCTCCACGACAAGGAGGAGAAGCAAAGATGGTATCCTGCAATCCTTCCCACTCCTTAATGGTATAAGTATGCAGAGCCAGCGCATGAACGGTAGTAGAGAGTTCCTCCGCTAAAGTACTGTAAATCATTCGATGACGATTCAGAAAACGTTCACCCATAAAACGATCGCTGACCAGCACAACTTTAAAATGGCTTTCAGAGCCGGCTGGGACATTGTGACGATAGCTTTCATCCACAACTTCGAGGAATACGGGTTGGAACGCAGTCCTTAATTTTTCTTCTATCCGCTCACGTATCATCATGAAATATCTCCTCCGACAACGCTGAGATGTCACCCATCCCTTTAAATACTAGCCGCTTTAACCGTTTCCATTACAGCTTAACAACAAATAATTAGCTTTCATCCTGTTTTTTCTGTCAAGCGTATGAAGTTTACTGATTTAAAGATTGATTCACCGGCTTCACATCGGTGTTTCTTTTACCTAAGGCGATTATTTCGTCAACATAATGAATTTACATGTCTTACCCACTTCCCCTCGTCGTTGGCGATGTTATGATGGCGGGAATCTTTACCAAACACGCTTAAAAGTCTCTGAGAGCCAGAACATGTTCAAAAAAATCCTCTTCCCGTTAGTTGCTCTGTTTATGCTTGCAGGATGCGCGAAACCGCCAACAACCATTGAAGTTTCTCCGACGATGACACTGCCACAGCAAGATCCAAGTCTGATGGGCGTCACCGTTAGCATTAATGGTGCCGATCAGCGTACCGATCAGGCGTTAGCAAAAGTCACCCGTGACAACCAAATTGTTACCCTGACCGCGTCCCGCGATCTGCGTTTCCTGCTGCAAGAAGTGCTGGAAAAACAAATGACCGCTCGCGGTTATATGGTTGGCCCGAATGGCCCGGTTAATCTGCAAATCATCGTTAGCCAGTTGTATGCCGACGTGTCCCAGGGCAATGTGCGCTACAACATTGCTACCAAAGCGGATATCGCCATCATCGCCACCGCGCAGAATGGCAACAAAATGACCAAAAACTATCGTGCCAGCTACAACGTTGAGGGCGCTTTTCAGGCCTCTAACAAAAACATCGCTGACGCGGTTAACAGCGTGCTGACCGACACCATCGCTGACATGTCTCAGGACACCAGCATCCACGAATTCATTAAGCAGAACGCACGTTAATTTCTGCCCTCTGGCCCGGTGCAAGTCGGGCCTGTAGACGCCCATGTCCAGTCAATATTTACGTATTTTCCAACAGCCTCGTTCAGCTATTTTGTTGATTCTGGGTTTTGCTTCCGGGCTGCCGCTCGCCCTGACATCCGGCACGTTACAGGCGTGGATGACAGTCGAGAATATCGATCTTAAAACCATAGGTTTCTTCTCGTTGGTGGGTCAGGCTTACGTATTTAAATTTCTCTGGTCGCCGCTGATGGACCGCTATACTCCGCCGTTTCTCGGGCGACGGCGCGGCTGGCTGCTCGCCACGCAAGCGTTATTGTTGCTGGCGATTGCGGCGATGGGTTTTCTCGAACCTGGTACGCAACTTCGCTGGATGGCGGCACTGGCAGTCGTTATCGCTTTTTGCTCGGCCTCCCAGGATATCGTCTTTGATGCGTGGAAAACGGATGTGCTTCCCGCGGAAGAACGCGGCGCAGGTGCGGCAATCAGCGTGCTGGGTTACCGTTTAGGGATGCTGGTTTCCGGCGGTTTAGCCTTATGGCTGGCGGATAAATGGTTGGGCTGGCAAGGCATGTACTGGCTAATGGCAGCTCTGTTAATCCCGTGCATCATTGCGACTTTGCTTGCGCCAGAACCAACCGACACCATTCCTGTACCCAAAACGCTGGAGCAAGCTGTTGTTGCGCCACTACGTGATTTCTTTGGTCGCAATAACGCATGGTTAATTCTGCTTTTAATTGTGCTGTATAAGCTGGGCGATGCTTTCGCCATGAGCCTGACAACCACCTTTTTGATTCGCGGTGTCGGATTTGATGCCGGCGAAGTGGGCGTGGTTAACAAAACGCTCGGCTTGCTGGCGACCATCGTCGGCGCATTGTACGGCGGTATTTTGATGCAGCGTCTTTCACTGTTCCGTGCGCTGCTGATTTTCGGCCTTTTACAAGGTGCGTCCAACGCCGGTTACTGGCTGCTTTCTGTGACTGATAAGCATCTCTACAGCATGGGCGCGGCAGTCTTTTTCGAAAACCTGTGTGGCGGGATGGGCACATCGGCATTTGTGGCGCTGTTAATGACCCTGTGTAATAAGTCATTTTCCGCTACTCAGTTCGCCCTGCTCTCAGCGCTTTCTGCTGTAGGACGGGTTTATGTAGGCCCCGTAGCGGGCTGGTTTGTTGAAGCTCACGGCTGGTCGACATTCTATCTGTTCTCTGTTGCGGCCGCTGTACCTGGACTTATTTTGCTGCTGGTTTGCCGCCAGACGCTGGAGTACACGCGGGTCAACGACAACTTTATCCCACGTACCGAGTATCCATCTGGTTATACCTTTGCCATGTGGACACTGGCAGCAGGCGTCAGTCTGTTGGCCGTGTGGTTACTGCTGTTAACGATGAATGCGCTGGATTTGACTCACTTCTCTTTCCTGCCTGCACTGCTGGAAATCGGCGTTTTAGTCGCTCTGGGTGGTGTCATACTTGGTGGTTTATTGGACTATCTGGCACTACGAAAAACGCATTTGACGTAATCAGTGAATATTATTTAGCTGTAGTAATCACCCGGCGTAATTATTACGGCTAAATAAACATCAGCAGCGCTTAATAATATTTGTTCTTTTGTGCGGCTTAGCTTTCGGAAATTATTGACCCCATCTATATATTTTATTTTTTACACGATTCAGCTAATGACTCTTTATTTCTCCACGCCCGTTTTGTCACCTTAATGATAATTATTTGTTAAATAATTGTTTTATTTTGAGATTGGTTATACCAATTGCCATCCCCACCCCCTCCTTCAGTCCCCTTTCGTTATAACGCCCTTTTGCAACAGCTTCTTAAAATCAATCCGATATGTTTTGCAACATATGTGACCTGCGAGCCAAATTCAAGTAACAGTAATTTAATCATGTTTACAGTAATGTAACCTTCCCGTAAAATGCCCACACACTTTAAACGCCACCAGATCCCGTGGAATTGAGGTCGTTAAATGAGACTCAGGAAATACAATAAAAGTTTGGGATGGTTGTCATTATTTGCAGGCTCTGTATTGCTCAGTGGCTGTAATTCTGCGCTGTTAGATCCCAAAGGACAGATTGGTCTGGAGCAACGTTCGCTGATACTGACGGCATTTGGCCTGATGTTGATTGTCGTTATTCCCGCAATCTTGATGGCTGTTGGTTTCGCCTGGAAGTACCGTGCGAGCAATAAAGATGCTAAGTACAGCCCGAACTGGTCACACTCCAATAAAGTGGAAGCTGTGGTCTGGACGGTGCCAATCTTAATCATCATCTTCCTTGCGGTATTGACCTGGAAAACCACTCACGCTCTTGAGCCTAGCAAGCCGCTGGCACACGACGAGAAGCCCATTACCATCGAAGTGGTTTCCATGGACTGGAAATGGTTCTTCATCTACCCGGAACAGGGCATTGCTACCGTGAATGAAATCGCTTTCCCGGCGAACACTCCGGTGTACTTCAAAGTGACCTCCAACTCCGTGATGAACTCCTTCTTTATTCCGCGTCTGGGTAGCCAGATTTATGCCATGGCCGGTATGCAGACTCGCTTGCATCTGATCGCCAACGAACCCGGTACTTATGACGGTATTTCCGCCAGCTATAGCGGTCAGGGCTTCTCCGGCATGAAGTTCAACGCTATCGCCACACCGGATCGTGCCGCATTCGACCAATGGGTCGCAAAAGCAAAACAGTCGACGAAAACCATGTCTGACATGGCCACCTTCGAAAAACTGGCTGCGCCTAGCGAATACAACCAGGTGGAATATTTCTCCAACGTGAAACCCGACTTGTTTGCCGATGTGATTAACAAGTTTATGGCTCACGGTAAGAGCATGGACATGACTCAGCCCGAAGGTGAGCACAGCGCACACGAAGGTATGGAAGGCATGGACATGAGCCACGCGGAATCCGCCCATTAAAGGGGTTGAGGAAGAATAAAGATGTTCGGAAAATTAACACTTGATGCAGTCCCGTTCCATGAACCTATCATCATGGTTACGATCGCTGGCATTATTTTGGGAGGTCTGGCGCTCGTTGGCCTGATCACTTACTTCGGTAAGTGGACCTACCTGTGGAAAGAGTGGCTGACCTCTGTCGACCATAAACGCCTTGGTATCATGTATATCATCGTAGCGATTGTGATGCTGCTGCGTGGTTTTGCAGATGCCATTATGATGCGTAGTCAACAGGCACTGGCCTCGGCTGGCGAAGCAGGCTTCCTGCCGCCACACCACTATGATCAAGTTTTCACCGCTCACGGTGTGATTATGATCTTCTTCGTGGCGATGCCTTTCGTTATCGGTCTGATGAACCTGGTGGTTCCGCTGCAAATTGGCGCGCGTGACGTTGCGTTCCCGTTCCTCAACAACTTAAGCTTCTGGTTTACCGTTGTTGGTGTGATTCTGGTTAACGTTTCTCTCGGCGTGGGCGAATTCGCGCAGACTGGCTGGCTGGCCTATCCACCGCTATCGGGAATAGAGTACAGTCCGGGAGTCGGTGTCGATTACTGGATATGGAGTCTCCAGCTATCCGGTATAGGTACGACGCTAACCGGTATTAACTTCTTCGTTACCATTCTGAAGATGCGTGCACCGGGCATGACCATGTTCAAGATGCCGGTATTTACCTGGGCATCACTGTGCGCAAACATTCTGATTATCGCCTCCTTCCCAATTCTGACGGTTACCGTCGCGTTGCTAACCCTGGATCGCTATCTGGGCACCCATTTCTTTACCAACGATATGGGTGGCAACATGATGATGTACATCAACCTGATTTGGGCATGGGGACACCCGGAAGTTTACATCCTGATCCTGCCTGTTTTCGGTGTGTTCTCCGAAATTGCAGCGACCTTCTCGCGTAAACGTCTGTTTGGTTATACCTCGCTGGTATGGGCGACTGTCTGTATTACCGTGCTGTCGTTCATCGTCTGGCTGCACCACTTCTTTACGATGGGTGCGGGCGCGAACGTAAATGCCTTCTTCGGTATCACCACGATGATTATCGCCATCCCGACCGGGGTGAAGATCTTCAACTGGCTGTTCACCATGTATCAGGGTCGCATCGTGTTCCATTCTGCGATGCTGTGGACCATCGGTTTTATCGTCACCTTCTCAGTGGGCGGTATGACTGGCGTGCTGCTGGCAGTACCGGGCGCAGACTTCGTTCTGCATAACAGCCTGTTCCTGATTGCACACTTCCATAACGTTATCATCGGCGGCGTGGTCTTCGGCTGCTTCGCAGGGATGACCTACTGGTGGCCTAAAGCGTTCGGTTTCAAACTGAACGAGACCTGGGGTAAACGCGCGTTCTGGTTCTGGATTATCGGCTTCTTCGTTGCCTTTATGCCGCTGTACGCGCTGGGCTTCATGGGCATGACCCGTCGTTTGAGCCAGCAGATTGACCCGCAGTTCCACACGATGCTGATGATTGCAGCCAGCGGTGCGGTACTGATTGCGCTGGGTATTCTCTGCCTCGTGATTCAGATGTACGTCTCTATTCGCGACCGCGATCAGAACCGTGATCTGACTGGCGACCCGTGGGGTGGCCGCACGCTGGAGTGGGCAACCTCTTCCCCGCCTCCGTTCTATAACTTTGCCGTTGTGCCGCACGTTCACGAGCGTGATGCATTCTGGGAAATGAAAGAGAAAGGCGAAGCGTACAAAAAGCCTGACCACTATGAAGAAATTCATATGCCGAAAAACAGCGGCGCCGGTATCGTCATCGCTGCTTTCTCCACCATCTTCGGTTTCGCCATGATCTGGCATATCTGGTGGCTGGCGATTGTTGGCTTCGCAGGCATGATCATCACCTGGATCGTGAAAAGCTTCGACGAGGACGTGGATTACTACGTGCCGGTGGCAGAAATCGAAAAACTGGAAAATCAGCATTTCGATGAGATTACTAAGGCAGGGCTGAAAAATGGCAACTGATACTTTGACGCACGCGACTGCCCACGCGCACGAACACGGGCACCACGATGCAGGCGGAACCAAAATCTTCGGATTTTGGATCTACCTGATGAGCGACTGCATTCTGTTTTCTATCTTGTTTGCTACCTATGCCGTTCTGGTGAACGGCACCGCAGGCGGCCCGACAGGTAAGGACATTTTCGAACTGCCGTTCGTTCTGGTTGAAACTTTCTTGCTGTTGTTCAGCTCCATCACCTACGGCATGGCGGCTATCGCCATGTACAAAAACAACAAAAGCCAGGTTATCTCCTGGCTGGCGTTGACCTGGTTGTTTGGTGCTGGATTTATCGGGATGGAACTCTATGAATTCCATCACCTGATTGTTAACGACATGGGCCCGGATCGCAGCGGCTTCCTGTCAGCGTTCTTTGCGCTAGTGGGTACGCACGGTCTGCACGTCACTTCCGGTCTTATCTGGATGGCGGTGCTGATGGTGCAAATCGCGCGTCGCGGCCTGACCAGCACTAACCGTACCCGCATCATGTGTCTGAGTCTGTTCTGGCACTTCCTCGATGTGGTGTGGATCTGTGTGTTCACTGTTGTTTATCTGATGGGGGCGATGTAATGAGTCATTCTAACGTGAGCGGCGGCGCGTCCCATGGCAGCGTAAAAACCTACATGACAGGCTTTATCCTGTCGATAATCCTGACGGTGATCCCGTTCTGGATGGTAATGACAGGAACTGCCTCCCCGGCCGTAATTCTGGGAACGATCCTGGCAATGGCAGTGGTACAGGTTCTGGTGCATCTGGTGTGCTTCCTGCACATGAATACCAAATCAGATGAAGGCTGGAACATGACGGCGTTTGTCTTCACCGTGCTAATCATCGCTATTCTGGTTGTAGGCTCCATCTGGATTATGTGGAACCTCAACTACAACATGATGATGCACTAAGAGCGGCGGTTATGATGTTTAAGCAATACCTGCAAGTAACGAAACCAGGCATCATCTTTGGCAACCTGATCTCGGTGATTGGGGGATTCCTGCTGGCCTCAAAGGGCAGCATTGATTATCCCCTGTTTATCTACACGTTGGTTGGGGTGTCACTGGTTGTGGCGTCGGGTTGTGTGTTTAACAACTACATCGACAGGGATATCGACAGAAAGATGGAAAGGACGAAGAACCGGGTGCTGGTTAAAGGCCTGATCTCTCCTGCTGTCTCGCTGGTGTACGCCACCGTGCTGGGTATTGCTGGCTTTATGCTGCTGTGGTTTGGCGCGAATCCGCTGGCCTGCTGGCTGGGGGTAATGGGCTTTGTGGTTTATGTCGGCGTTTATAGCCTGTACATGAAACGCCACTCGGTCTACGGCACGTTGATTGGTTCTCTCTCCGGCGCTGCGCCGCCGGTGATTGGCTATTGTGCAGTGACCGGTGATTTCGATAGTGGCGCAGCGATTCTGCTGGCTATCTTCAGCCTGTGGCAAATGCCTCACTCTTATGCTATCGCCATTTTCCGCTTTAAAGATTATCAGGCGGCAAACATTCCGGTACTGCCGGTAGTGAAAGGCATTTCCGTGGCGAAGAATCACATCACGCTGTACATCATCGCCTTTGCCGTTGCCACACTGATGCTCTCTCTCGGCGGTTACGCAGGGTATAAATATCTGGTGGTCGCCGCGGCAGTTAGCGTCTGGTGGTTAGGTATGGCCCTGCGCGGTTATAAAGTCGCTGATGACAGAGTCTGGGCGCGTAAACTGTTCGGCTTCTCGATCATCGCCATCACAGCTCTCTCGGTAATGATGTCCATTGATTTTATGGTGCCGGACTCGCATACGCTGCTGGCTGCCGTCTGGTAACGCAACATCCCTGTTAAAAAAGGTGCTACGGCACCTTTTTTCTTAGCATTAGAAACATATCCCCCACGAAATATTTACTAAAAAATCCGCTTGTTTACCCCATTCGTTTACCGCTTTACACTAGTCGCGAATTTAAAATAGAGGTGGTAATGAACGATTATAAAATGACGCCAGGTGAGCGGCGCGCGACCTGGGGTTTAGGGATCGTATTTTCATTGCGCATGCTGGGAATGTTTATGGTTCTGCCGGTTCTGACCACGTATGGTATGGCTCTGCAAGGCGCCAGCGAAGCGTTGATCGGTATTGCGATTGGCATTTACGGTCTGACTCAGGCCGTTTTTCAGATTCCGTTTGGCCTGCTTTCTGACCGCATTGGTCGCAAGCCATTAATTGTCGGCGGGTTAGCCGTATTTGTCGCCGGTAGCGTTATCGCCGCGCTCTCTGACTCCATCTGGGGAATTATTCTGGGCCGGGCGTTACAAGGTTCCGGTGCAATTGCCGCTGCCGTTATGGCGTTGCTGTCCGATCTCACCCGCGAACAAAACCGTACCAAAGCGATGGCGTTTATCGGCGTTAGCTTTGGCATTACCTTCGCCATTGCGATGGTGCTTGGCCCAATTATCACTCACAAACTTGGGCTACATGCGCTGTTCTGGATGATCGCTATTCTGGCAACGACCGGCATTGCGTTGACCATTTGGGTTGTACCCAACAGCAGCACGCACGTACTTAATCGTGAGTCCGGGATGGTGAAAGGCAGTTTCAGCAAAGTGCTGGCAGAACCGCGACTACTGAAACTCAACTTTGGCATTATGTGTCTGCACATGCTACTGATGTCGACGTTTGTCGCTCTTCCTGGGCAACTTGCTGGCGCGGGTTTTCCGGCAGCGGAACATTGGAAAGTCTATCTGGCAACGATGTTAATCGCCTTTGGCTCTGTCGTGCCTTTCATTATCTACGCTGAAGTTAAGCGTAAGATGAAGCAAGTCTTTGTCTTCTGCGTCGGGCTGATCGTGGTTGCGGAAATCGTGCTGTGGAACGCGCAAACGCAGTTCTGGCAACTGGTGGTCGGCGTGCAGCTTTTCTTTGTGGCGTTTAACCTGATGGAAGCCCTCCTGCCCTCGCTTATCAGTAAAGAGTCGCCAGCAGGTTACAAAGGTACGGCGATGGGCGTTTACTCCACCAGCCAGTTTCTTGGCGTGGCGATTGGCGGTTCGCTCGGCGGCTGGATTGACGGCATGTTTGACGGCCAGGGCGTATTTCTCGCGGGCGCAATGCTGGCAGCAGTGTGGCTGGCAGTCGCCAGTACCATGAAAGAACCGCCGTATGTCAGCAGTTTGCGCATTGAAATCCCGGCGGATATTGCCGCAAACGAGGCGTTAAAAGTGCGTTTACAGGAAACTGCAGGCGTCAAAGAAGTGTTGATTGCAGAAGAAGAACATTCAGCTTACGTGAAAATCGACAGCAAAGTGACGAATCGCTTTGAGGTTGAACAGGCAATTCGTCAGGCATAAAAACGAGGCGAAATTGCCTGATGCGCTATGCTTATCTGGCCTACAAAGTTGCAGCAATCTTTTGAATTCACAAACTTTTGTAGGCCAGAAAAGGCATTCACGCCGCAGCCGGCATGAACAAAGCGTATGTTATCGCGATTAATCGCGGAAGTTTTTGAACTGGAATGGCTGGCCGAGATCGCCACCACGCACCATCGCCATCACTGCCTGCAAATCGTCACGAGATTTACCCGTTACGCGGATCTCATCACCCTGAATTTGCGCCTGCACTTTCAGTTTGCTGTCTTTGATCATCTTGACGATTTTCTTCTGGGTCGCGCTCTCAATGCCCTGCTTCAGTTTCGCTTCCACAAACCAGGTTTTACCGCTATGAACGATATTTTCCGGTACATCCAGCGAGCTGCCTTCAATGCCGCGTTTCAGCAATTTGGCACGCAGAATGTCCAGCAACTGATTGACCTGGAAATCGGACTCGCTCAACACTTTAATGGTTTTGCTGGCATCGTTCAGCTCAAACGACGCTTCAACGTTACGGAAGTCAAAACGAGACTCTACTTCGCGACTCGCGTTATCGACCGCGTTACGCGCTTCCTGAAGATCAACTTCAGAGACAATATCGAAAGATGGCATCTTTTTCTCTCCCTTCATTTTTGATGCGAAGCATAATACCTGCAAAGTTAAATAACAGACAGTCCTGCGCCAGGACGCATCCCTTAATTGTGCATGGTCACAACACCATGCACAATTAAGGGATAGCCTTATTGAACACCCGGTGTGGTTGCGGGTGAGGAGGAACAATGAAAATTACCGTATTGGGATGCGGTGCCTTAGGGCAATTATGGCTTACAGCACTTTGCAAACAGGGCCACGAAGTTCAGGGCTGGCTGCGGGTGCCACAACCGTACTGTAGCGTGAATCTGGTTGAAACAGACGGTTCGATATTTAACGAATCTCTGACCGCCAATGATCCAGATTTTCTGGCCACCAGCGATCTGTTACTGGTGACGTTGAAAGCCTGGCAGGTGTCTGATGCCGTCAAAAGTCTGGCATCAACACTACCTGTAACCACGCCAATTTTGCTGATCCACAACGGCATGGGCACCATTGAAGAGTTACAGAACATTGAGCAACCTTTACTGATGGGCACGACCACCCATGCAGCGCGCCGCGACGGCAACGTCATCATTCACGTGGCAAGCGGTATTACTCATATAGGCCCGGCGCGTCAACAGGATGGTGATTACAGCTATCTGGCAGATATTTTGCAAACCGTTTTACCTGACGTCGCCTGGCATAACAATATTCGCGCCGAGCTGTGGCGAAAACTGGCGGTTAACTGTGTGATTAATCCGCTGACTGCCATCTGGAATTGCCCGAATGGCGAATTACGTCATCATCCGCAAGAAATTATGCAGATATGCGAAGAAGTTGCGGCGGTGATTGAACGCGAAGAGCATCATACTTCTGCGGAAGATCTGCGTGATTATGTGATGCAGGTGATTGATGCTACGGCAGAAAACATCTCGTCAATGCTGCAGGATATTCGCGCGTTGCGCCATACAGAAATCGACTATATCAACGGTTTTCTGCTACGTCGTGCCCGCGCGCATGGGATTGCTGTACCGGAAAACACCCGCCTGTTTGAAATGGTAAAAAGAAAGGAGAGTGAATATGAGCGCATCGGCACTGGTTTGCCTCGCCCCTGGTAGTGAAGAGACTGAAGCGGTCACCACTATCGACCTGTTGGTTCGCGGTGGCATTAATGTCACTACTGCCAGCGTCGCCAGCGATGGCAACCTGGCAATTACCTGCTCGCGCGGCGTGAAACTGCTGGCGGATGCGCCGCTGGTCGAAGTGGCCGATGGCGAATATGATGTGATTGTACTGCCTGGTGGGATCAAAGGTGCAGAGTGTTTTCGTGACAGCACCCTACTGGTCGAAACGGTTAAACAGTTCCACCGTTCCGGGCGTATCGTTGCGGCGATTTGTGCTGTGCCAGCCACGGTGTTGGTGCCGCACGACATCTTCCCGATTGGCAATATGACCGGTTTCCCGACGCTGAAAGATAAAATTCCCGCAGAACAATGGCAAGACAAGCGCGTCGTCTGGGACGCACGCGTAAAATTGCTGACCAGCCAGGGGCCAGGCACGGCTATTGATTTTGGTCTGAAAATTATCGACCTGCTGGTTGGGCGCGAGAAAGCCCATGAAGTCGCATCACAACTGGTGATGGCGGCAGGGATTTATAATTATTACGAGTAATGTCGATGCGGTAAGCGTCGCATCTGGCCAGATGCGACGTAAATACCAATAATTACGGGCGATACACTTTCACATTCTTAAAGCCCTGCTCGCGCAGATAGAGCGCCTGCAAGCGGCTCATCACCCCGCGCTCACACCACAACAGCCAGGTTTTGCTCTGGTCGAGATCGCCAAATTTAGTGCTCAATTTGTAGAACGGCAGGGAAACTACATCGATCCCTTCGACTTTCAGCGGTTTATCTTCCTGTTCATCGATAGAGCGAATATCGAGGATCACGTCATTCGGGCCGAAGTCATTGACGGTTTCCACTTCCACCACTTCCTGCTCGGTCTGCTGGGCGATTTCGCGAATATCAACGTTATTCGCTTCCTCAACCACTTTGTCGAGAATGCTGAAGTCGAACTTCTCTTCTTCCGCTTCAATCTTCGACTTAACCGCTTTCACCGTCGGGCTTTTGGAGATCACGCCGCAATATTCCGGCATCGTGCGGGCAAAGTCTTCAGTGCCAATCTGACGAGCAAGGTTAATGATGTGCTCTTTGTCGTAAGAGATCAGCGGACGCAGGATTAGCGTGTCAGAAACGTTATCAATCAGACGCAGGTTGGTCAGCGTCTGACTGGACACCTGGCCCAACGCCTCGCCGGTCACCAGCGCCTGTACGCCGTAACGCTCAGCCACTTTAGATGCGGCACGCACCATCATACGTTTGAGAATGACGCCCATCTGACCGTCGTCGATTTTCTCAAGAATTTCACCGACTACCGGTTCGAAGTTAATGGCGACAAAACGCACGCGGTGAGAGCTGCCAAAGCGATTCCACAGATAATGTGCCACCTGACGAACACCAATTTCGTGTGCCGCGCCGCCGAGGTTAAAGAAGCAGTAATGCACACGGCAACCGCGGCGCATCAGCATATAACTGGAAACGCCAGAGTCGAAACCACCAGAGATCAGCGACAGCACATCTTCCTGGGTGCCTATCGGGAAACCACCAATACCTTCGTAGCGGCCTTTGATCAGCAGCAGACGATCGTCTTCCACTTCCAGATGGACAGTCACATCCGGGTTAGTCAGCTTCACGCGAGCGGATTCAATATGTTGATTCAAGCCACCGCCGACGTAACGTTCCACATCAATCGAGCTAAAATCGTGCTTACCGCGACGCTTCACGCGTACACAGAAGGTCTTACCTTCCAGTTGGTCACGGTACTGAACCAACGCTTTCTCGAAAATATCGTGCATGTCGGTAAACGGCACGTCTTCGACTTCGAGAATATGGTGGATACCCGGAATGCGGGTCAAAGCGTCGCGAATTGCCAGACGCTGGTTTTCATCTTTCGCGCGAACTTCGATGTTATCCCAGTGACGGACAACTGCGAGCGTCTCATCATAGTGCTTTAAAACGTTACGAATATTCCCGGTAAGGATTTTTATAAAGCGCAAGCGCACAGATTGGCTCTTGATGGTGATTTCCGGGAACAATTTAATGATAAACTTCATGGCGGCAATGGTTCTTTGGCAAGTCTTAAGCGACTTGTTTGGGGAAAAATACAGCAGCCCACACCTGCGGCTGCATCCAGGCGCGGAAGTATACCACTAACATCGCTTTGCTGCGCATATCACCTTACCATTGCGCGTTATTTGCTATTTGCCCTGAGTCCGTTACCATGACGGGGCGTAAAATATTGAGAGTCAGACATTCATTATGCCGAAGAAAAATGAGGCGCCCGCCAGCTTTGAAAAGGCGCTAAGCGAGCTGGAACAGATTGTGACCCGTCTGGAAAGTGGCGACCTGCCGCTGGAAGAGGCACTGAATGAGTTCGAACGTGGCGTGCAGCTTGCACGTCAGGGGCAGGCCAAATTACAACAAGCCGAACAGCGCGTACAGATCCTGCTGTCTGACAACGAAGACGCCTCTCCAACACCTTTTACACCGGACAATGAGTAATGGACTTTCCGCAGCAACTCGAAGCCTGCGTTAAGCAGGCCAACCAGGCGCTGAGCCGTTTTATCGCCCCACTGCCCTTTCAGAACACTCCCGTGGTAGAAACCATGCAGTATGGCGCATTATTAGGTGGTAAGCGCCTGCGACCTTTCCTGGTTTATGCTACTGGTCAAATGCTCGGCGTAAGTCTGAATACTTTGGACGCACCAGCAGCAGCCGTAGAGTGTATCCACGCTTACTCATTAATTCATGATGATCTACCGGCAATGGATGATGACGATTTACGTCGTGGTTTACCCACCTGTCATGTGAAGTTTGGCGAAGCGAACGCCATCCTCGCCGGGGATGCTTTACAAACGTTAGCATTCTCGATTTTAAGCGATGCGGATATGCCAGAAGTTTCAGACCGTGACAGAATCGCGATGATTTCAGAACTGGCAAATGCCAGCGGTATTGCCGGAATGTGTGGCGGCCAGGCGTTAGATTTAGACGCGGAAGGCAAACACGTACCTCTGGACGCACTTGAACGTATTCATCGTCATAAAACAGGTGCGTTAATTCGTGCCGCCGTTCGTCTTGGTGCGTTAAGCGCCGGAGATAAAGGACGTCATGCCCTGCCAATACTCGACAAGTATGCAGAGAGCATCGGTCTTGCCTTCCAGGTTCAGGATGACATCCTGGATGTGGTGGGAGATACTGCAACGTTGGGTAAACGTCAGGGTGCCGACCAGCAGCTTGGCAAAAGTACTTACCCTGCACTTCTGGGACTTGAGCAAGCCCGGAAGAAAGCCAGAGATCTTATCGACGATGCTCGCCAGTCGCTGAAACAACTGGCTGAACAGTCGCTCGATACCTCGGCACTGGAAGCGCTAGCGGACTACATTATCCAGCGTAATAAATAAACAATAAGTATTAATAGGCCTCTGATGAGTTTTGATATTGCCAAATACCCGACCCTGGCACTGGTCGACTCCACCCAGGAGTTGCGACTGCTACCAAAAGAGAGTTTACCGAAACTCTGCGACGAACTGCGCCGTTATTTACTCGACAGCGTGAGCCGTTCCAGCGGACACTTCGCCTCTGGGCTGGGCACGGTCGAACTGACCGTGGCGCTGCACTATGTCTATAACACTCCATTTGACCAGTTAATCTGGGATGTGGGGCATCAGGCTTATCCGCATAAAATTTTAACCGGACGCCGCGACAAAATCGGTACTATCCGCCAGAAAGGCGGCCTACACCCGTTCCCGTGGCGCGGCGAAAGCGAATATGACGTGTTAAGCGTCGGGCATTCATCAACCTCCATCAGTGCCGGAATCGGTATTGCGGTGGCTGCCGAGAAAGAAGGTAAGGATCGCCGCACCGTCTGCGTAATTGGCGACGGCGCGATTACCGCAGGCATGGCGTTTGAAGCGATGAACCATGCGGGCGATATTCGTCCTGATATGCTGGTGATCCTCAACGACAACGAAATGTCGATTTCCGAAAATGTCGGCGCGCTCAACAACCATCTGGCACAGCTACTTTCCGGTAAACTTTACTCGTCACTGCGCGAAGGCGGTAAAAAAGTCTTCTCTGGCGTGCCGCCAATTAAAGAACTGCTCAAACGCACTGAAGAACATATCAAAGGCATGGTAGTGCCTGGCACGCTGTTTGAAGAGCTGGGCTTTAACTACATCGGCCCGGTTGACGGTCACGACGTGCTGGGGCTTATCACCACGCTAAAAAATATGCGCGACCTGAAAGGCCCGCAGTTCCTGCATATCATGACCAAAAAAGGTCGTGGTTATGAACCAGCAGAAAAAGACCCAATCACTTTCCACGCCGTGCCTAAATTTGACCCGTCCAGCGGTTGCCTGCCCAAAAGCAGCGGCGGTCTGCCGAGCTATTCAAAAATCTTTGGCGACTGGTTGTGCGAAACGGCAGCGAAAGACAACAAGCTGATGGCGATTACGCCGGCGATGCGTGAAGGTTCCGGCATGGTCGAGTTTTCGCGGAAATTCCCGGATCGCTACTTTGACGTGGCAATCGCTGAGCAACACGCGGTGACTTTTGCCGCTGGTCTGGCGATTGGCGGGTACAAACCGATCGTGGCTATTTACTCCACCTTCCTGCAACGCGCCTACGATCAGGTGCTGCATGACGTCGCAATTCAAAAGCTACCGGTTCTGTTCGCTATCGACCGCGCGGGCATTGTTGGTGCTGATGGTCAAACCCACCAGGGGGCTTTTGATCTCTCCTTCCTGCGCTGCATCCCGGAAATGGTCATTATGACCCCAAGCGATGAAAACGAATGTCGCCAAATGCTTTACACCGGTTACCACTACAACGATGGCCCGTCAGCGGTGCGTTACCCGCGCGGCAATGCCGTTGGCGTGGAACTGACGCCGCTGGAAAAACTGCCGATTGGTAAAGGTATCGTGAAGCGTCGCGGTGAAAAACTGGCGATCCTCAACTTTGGTACTTTGATGCAGGAAGCGGTGAAAGTCGCTGAATCGCTAAATGCTACGCTGGTCGATATGCGTTTTGTGAAGCCGCTTGATGAAGCGTTAATTCTGGAGATGGCCGCCAGCCATGAGGCGCTGGTCACCGTTGAAGAGAACGCCATTATGGGCGGCGCAGGCAGCGGCGTGAACGAAGTATTGATGGCACATCGTAAACCGGTGCCAGTGCTGAATATTGGCCTACCGGACTTCTTTATTCCACAAGGAACGCAGGAAGAAATGCGCGCCGAGCTCGGCCTCGATGCCGCCGGAATGGAAGCCAAAATCAAAGCCTGGCTGGCATAATCCCTACTCCACTCCTGCTATGCTTAAAAGATTGTTCATAGACTCTAAATAATTCGAGTTGCAGGAAGGCGGCAAACGAGTGAAGCCCCAGGAGCTTACATAAGTAAGTGACTGGGGTGAACGACAAATCCGCATGGAGCGGATTTGAACGCTGTTTGCAGCGGCCCTGTTAAGGGTGAAGGCATGGATGGGCCGAATAACTCGCAGCCGCAGCACATGCAACCTGAAGTATGACGAGTATAACGGGAGTGGCAGCATGCAATACAACCTCTTAGGGAAAACCGACCTTCGCGTTTCCCGACTTTGCCTCGGCTGTATGACCTTTGGCGAGCCAGATCGCGGTAATCACGCATGGACGCTGCCGGAAGAAAGCAGTCGCCCAATAATCAAACGCGCCCTTGAGGGCGGCATTAACTTTTTTGATACCGCGAATAGCTATTCCGATGGCAGCAGCGAAGAGATCGTCGGTCGCGCATTGCGGGATTTCGCCCGTCGCGATGACGTGGTCGTCGCGACAAAAGTTTTCCATCGTGTCGGTGACTTACCAGAAGGATTATCCCGCACGCAAATTTTGCGCTCTATTGACGACAGCCTGCGTCGTCTCGGCATGGATTATGTCGATATCCTGCAAATTCATCGCTGGGATTACAACACGCCGATTGAAGAGACGCTTGAAGCCCTGAACGACGTCGTAAAAGCCGGAAAAGCGCGTTATATCGGCGCGTCATCAATGTACGCCTCCCAGTTTGCTCAGGCGTTGGAACTGCAAAAACAGCACGGCTGGGCGCAGTTTGTCAGTATGCAGGATCACTATAATCTGATTTATCGTGAAGAAGAGCGCGAGATGCTGCCGCTGTGTTATCAGGAAGGCGTGGCGGTTATTCCGTGGAGCCCGCTGGCACGGGGCCGTCTGACGCGTCCGTGGGGTGAAACCACTGCACGACTGGTTTCTGACGAAGTGGGAAAAAATCTCTATAAAGAAAGCGATGAGAATGACGCGCAAATAGCTGCCCGTTTAGCCGGTGTAAGTGAAGAACTGGGCGTTACGCGGGCACAAGTCGCACTGGCATGGCTATTGAGCAAACCCGGCATTGCCGCACCGATTATCGGAACTTCGCGGGAAGAACAGCTAGATGAGTTACTGAATGCGGTGGATATCACGTTGAAGCCGGAACAAATTGCCGAGCTGGAAACGCCATATAAACCGCATCCGATAGTGGGATTTAAATAGGTATGCAGGTCTGATAAGACGCGGCAAGCGTCATATCAGACATCGCGCACAACCGCCGGATGCAGCGTGAACGCCTTACCCGGCCTGCTACAGAATACCCATCGGCCAGTGATGGCCGATAAAATAGAGTATTCCAGCGGAAATCACTCCGGCGACAATATCGTCGATCATGATCCCCATGCCACCATGCACATTGCGATCAAACCAGCGGATCGGCCACGGTTTCCACATATCCAGAATCCGGAAAATGACAAACCCGGCAGCGACCCACTGCCAGTCATTGGTCGGCAGCGCCATCAGGGTGATCCACATGCCGATAAACTCATCCCAGACGATACTGCCGTGATCGTGCACACCCATATCTTTCGCCGTCTGATGGCAAAGATAGACGCCGATGCAGATCCCCAGCATTACCACCAGTGAGTAGAGTTGCCAGGGCAAAAAAGTCATCAGATACCAGAAGGGGATCGCCGCCAGCGAGCCCATCGTACCTGGAACAATCGGGCTTAACCCACTCCCAAACCCTGTAGCCAACAAGTGCCACGGGTTACTCATCTTCAGGCGACTTTTCGCGACATCTTTATGGCGTGGCAAAATGGTCATATCCTTTCCAGTCAACCGTGACAGGTTCGCCGTCACGCACAAAACAAAGCCCTTCGATATCGGCGGTCATTTGCCCGATACAAGTAAACGGTACGCCCAGGTGCCCCAGAGCAACATCCAGCGCGCCACGGTTAAGCTCCGGCACAGTAAAGCACAACTCATAATCTTCGCCACCAGAGAGCGCCCAACGCAGCGCCTGTTCCGGTTCAACATGACGTGAAAGTGCGTCAGAGAATGGCAACAATGTCAGATCAATTCGTGCGCCGCAGTCGCTGGCTTTCACGATATGCCCGAGATCGGAGATCAGACCGTCAGAGAGATCGATGGCTGAACTCGCCAGATCGCGCAGTGCCTGCCCCTGTAAAATACGCGGCGATGGGCGGAGATGACGTTTTATTAAATACTCCGCATCTTTAGCATCTGCAACCTGCAAACGGTTTTGCAAAATCGCCAGCCCGGCGGCGCTATCGCCCGGCGTACCGGTCACATAGATCCAGTCACCCGGTTTCGCACCTGAGCGCGTTAAAGCTCGTCCCATCGGGACAAAGCCGTGGATACCCAACGTCATTGATAGCGGTCCACGCGTGGTATCGCCGCCAATGAGCTGCATATCGTAATAATTGAGGAGCTCGAAAAGACTGTCGCTGAAGGATTCAAGCCACGCTTCGTCCACGTTCGGTAAAGTCAATGCCAGCGTCAGCCAGGCTGGATCGGCCCCCATCGCCGCCAGATCGCTTAAGTTTACCGCCAGTGCTTTATACGCCAGATCAGCAGGATCGATGTCAGGGAGGAAATGGTTACCCGCCACCAGCGTATCAGTGCTGATTGCCAGGGTCTGTTTCTCGGGGATATTGAGAAGTGCACAATCGTCACCGATGCCAAGTTCGACATCAAGACGAGAGCTTCTTACTCGGTCAAAATAACGGGCAATCAGGGAGAACTCGCCACATGCCATACGTTACGCCTCAGCAGGTAAAAAAGAAAAGGCCGGCGAGTGCGGAACTGTTTTCCGTTACTCTACCGGCCTGGATATCACTTTTTGTTAGGGCGAATCACAGGTGCTGCTTTATCGAGTACACCGTTGACGAACTTATGGCTGTCTTCTGCGCCGAACGATTTCGCCAGCTCGATCGCTTCGTTAATAGCCACTTTGTACGGCACATCGCTACGTTTAGACAGCTCGTACAGTGCAATGCGCAGTACCGCTTTTTCTACCTGGCCCAGCTCTTCCAGCAGGCGAGACAGATATGGCTTCATCAGTCCGTCGAGGTATGCGGTGTTAGTCGCCACCCCGGCCAGCAGCTCACGGAAGTACAGGATGTCAACGTCTTTTACATCCTGTTCAGCCAGGAACTGGTATTCAACATCAGCGATGTCGTTCTGGGACAACTGCCAGGAGTAGAGCGCCTGGACGGCACACTCACGAGCGCGGCGACGAGCAGCAGGTTTCACGGATTTCCCCTTACTAATTTCAGGCCTTGATGGCTTTCAATACATTAATCATTTCAAGCGCGGTCAGTGCAGCTTCTGCACCTTTGTTACCAGCTTTGGTGCCAGCACGTTCGATCGCTTGTTCAATGCTTTCGGTGGTCAACACACCAAAAGCAACCGGAATTTCGCTGTCCTGGGCAACATGCGCCAGGCCGTTGCTTGCACCGCCAGCGACATATTCAAAGTGGGCAGTGCCACCACGAATAACGGTTCCCAACGCAATCACCGCGTCGTATTTACCGGTTTTTGCCAGTGCGCCTGCCGCCAGCGGCAGCTCATAGGCACCAGGCACCCAAACAACGGTAATGTTTTCATCTTTTACCTGACCGATACGTTTCAGTGCGTCAATCGCACCTTCCAGCAGGCTGTCATTGATAAAGTTGTTGAAACGCGCAATGGTGATGGCGACGCGAGCGTCCGGGGTAGCAACGTTAGCTTCAATAATGTTCATTTTTTTCCTTCGGGTTCGAGTATGGCCCCGCAGGGGGGCGGATTTTAGCATAATATTTCGTGCGCTGCTTCCCTTTCGAGCCGGGAGATCATGCGCCCACTAAATGCAGGCAAACATCCGGGCCTACATGACGTATCTCTTTGAATTTAAATTGGGGCGCGTCGGCTAATTTCTCAAGCCCCGGCAGCGTACATAATCCGCGGGCGTCGCTGCCTAATAGTTTAGGTGCGATATAGACAATCAGTTCATCGACTAAACCCGCCTGTAGTAGTGCTCCAGCGAGCGTTGGCCCCGCTTCCACCCAGATGCTGTTAATTTGCTGTTTACCCAGTTGCATCATCAGCACAACCAGATCCAGATGACCTTTATGTTCTGGAATCAGCAAGGTGCGCACCGTTTCCGGCCATTCACGAGAATCATCCTGAGTGCGCGCGAACCAGGTTTCACCCGGCTGCTGCACAATGCGATGTTCCGGCGTTACGCGATTTTGGCTATCAATCACAATGCGTACCGGCTGGCGTAGATTTTGTTGCGGATAAAGCGCCTGAGTTTGTTCATCCAGTTCAGACCAACGCACCGTTAAAGCCGGATCGTCCGCCAGCACCGTGGCGCTGCTGGTTAAAATAGCATGACTTTGCGCACGCAAACGCTGAACATCGCGACGCGCCTGGGGTGAAGTGATCCACTGGCTTTCGCCGTTGGCCATCGCCGTGCGGCCATCAAGCGACGCGCCAAGTTTCAGTTGGATATAAGGAAAGCCAGTGCGCATCCGCTTAAGAAAGCCTTTATTCAACGGCTCGGCTTCGCTCATCATCAGGCCGTGGCTGACGTCAATCCCTGCTTGTTGCAGACGATAAAGTCCACGCCCTGCGACCTGCGGGTTAGGATCCTGCATTGCGGCAACCACACGCGCCACGCCAGCAGCAATTAGCGCATCACAGCACGGTGGTGTACGACCATGATGGCTACAAGGTTCGAGAGTCACATACGCAGTTGCACCTTTAGCTTTTTCACCCGCCATGCGCAACGCGTGTACCTCGGCATGTGGTTCACCCGCACGGTGATGATAACCTTCACCGACAATTTCGCCATCTTTGACAATGACGCATCCGACATTCGGATTGGGATGCGTGGTGAAACGTCCTCGTTGCGCCAGCTTTAGCGCCCGCGCCATGTAATACTCATCCTGCACGGTTTAGTCCTCCAGGCGCGCGATCTCTTCGCCAAATTCTTTGATATCTTCGAAACTGCGATAGACAGAGGCAAAACGGATATAGGCGACTTTATCGAGTTTTTTCAATTGCTCCATCACCAGATTGCCAATCATCTTGCTCGGCACCTCGCGCTCACCGGTGGCGCGGAGCTGTGACTTTATATGGTTAATCGCCATTTCGACATCATCGGAACTTACCGGACGTTTTTCCAGCGCCCGCAGCATTCCGCTACGCAATTTTTCTTCATTAAACGGTTCGCGCACGTCGTTGCTTTTAACAACGCGTGGCATAACCAGTTCCGCCACTTCAAACGTGGTGAAACGTTCATTAC
>NZ_PTSR01000109.1:0-906 GCF_002965345.1 Escherichia sp. MOD1-EC5950 | reverse complement strand
CCTGAATTTTTAGTCAGCAGTAAACGGGGGAGTGTTTACTGCCGGACTCTGCTGAATTACTGGTAAGAAACAGTAACTGGCAGAGAAGCTTTCCACTGGATTGGAGCATCGTCGGAAGCAGCCTGATCAAGGGTGATCTTGACGGACTTGCCTTTTTCAATAACTGAGAAATAATAAGCGCTATGTGTAGATTTCGAGCCCTTAAAAGAAACGTAATTAACACCTTTATCTTCAACGCCTTGGTTAACATAATTCTGCCCAGCTTCTGGCATCAATTCACTTCGGTCACTGTTTAAAACTTGGTCTGCAGATTTTGGCACCCCACCAAAAAAACCGTGACCGGCCTTAGATGCGTAGTTCCAGAATTTACCGTTCCATTCTCCCTTCATTGAAGTACGCGCTTGAGCAAACATATCTGTTGTAAGAGAACCAATTTTCGCATCATTAGCATCTTTTACTTCCAGAGTTAATGGTGCAACGCTTGCCTTAAAACCATCAATATTAACTGCACCACCATAACTAATTTGCGGAGCCAGACCCGGGCCGCCAGCAAATGCTTTAGCTTCTACAGTACGAATACCCAGTACAGGAATTGTGCTCTTCACAGGGATGTCAACCTTCGTATCGCCTTTGCGGATATCAGCATCCAGGCCATTTACCGCAGCGCCTACTTTAACTTCCCACGGGGTAATCACATCTGCCGGAGTCAGGGTACCGCCCAGGTCAACAGAACCACCAGTGCCGTTTGCAGTCCACGCCATAGCAGAACCGGATACTGCAGCAGAGGCAGCCACAGCCAGTGCAATCAGAGTCTTTTTCATAAAATAATTTCCTTGATATTTCATAAATAATAAACTGAAATCGGTAATCCTTATTTTTCCGGAATTACCGCAAAACTATCCCCTG
>NZ_PTSR01000108.1:0-910 GCF_002965345.1 Escherichia sp. MOD1-EC5950 | reverse complement strand
GGTCTGTTTCTGGCAACGCCCTGATGCCATAAAAGGTGCCATAACCGGAACCATGCTGGCACTGTATCTGCCGTTCAGTACTGCCAGTTATGGCTGGCAGGGACTGGTGATGCTGCTGGCAGCTGTATCCGTCTGGCAGGTGCCGGAGCAGTACCAGGGGCGGTTATTTTTACTGTGGCTGTGCTCTGTTGTATGGCTGAACAGTGCAAACGGTGCCGTCCCCGTGCTGGCCGGTATGGGCATGACACTGCTGGTATTGTGTCTTGTGCATGAGTATGTACCTGCATCATCAAAGCGCCTGCAGATAAGCCGGTGGTTTGCAGAAGGTTATGCCCTGCATCTGCTGATTATTGCCGGGATGGTTAACGGACTGCAGGTGCATGCTTAACATACCGTGATGAAATATGGCATAAAAGGCTGAAGCAACGCCAGCGGCAGAATATAACGACAGGTATTCGCAAATGACAGAGCAGAAACGACCGGTACTGACACTGAAGCGGAAAACAGAGGGAACAACACCTGTCCGCAGCCGGAAAACCATCATCAATGTCACCACGCCACCAAAATGGAAGGTGAAAAAGCAGAAGCTGGCCGAGAAAGCGGCCCGGGAAGCAGAGCTGGCGGCTAAAAAGGCGCAGGCCAGACAGGCGCTGTCCATTTATCTGAACCTGCCCACGCCGGATGAGGCCGTGAACACCCTGAAGCCCTGGTGGCCGGGATTATTTGACGGTGACACCCCCCGGCTTCTGGCCTGCGGTATCCGTGACGTGTTACTGGAAGACGTATCGCGGCGGAATATCCCGCTCTCGCATAAAAAACTGCGCAGGGCGCTGAAGGCCATTACCCGTTCAGAAAGCTATCTTGGCGCAATGAAAGCCGGTGCCTGCCGGTATGACACGGAAGGGTATGT
>NZ_PTSR01000107.1:0-927 GCF_002965345.1 Escherichia sp. MOD1-EC5950 | reverse complement strand
GCCATTCCCTCCTGCCAGTGGCCCGGCGGAATAATCAGGGGTTGTGCCAGCACACTGGCTGAAGTCAGAAAAAACAGCGCCGGAAACATACCGGACTTCAGACGATGAATAATATTCAGCACCGGACTGTCCTCCTGCTTACTGGTACTCAATACTTACCGGCAGTGAACCATGCCAGACCGACGGAACCTGCCCTTTCAGATATAACTCACCGTAACCGGCCATTATCTGTGCACCATATACACCTTCCACCTGACGCAGGGAGGCATCACTGAAATGACTCACTCCCGAATAACCACTGACTGTCATTGTCTGCAGCCAGGACGGACCTTCACCACTGAACATCTTCTGCAGAACACCCGGAATATCAGAAGCCTTCATGGCTGTGCTTTCACCAGGCAAACCATTCACATTCAGGTCGTCATACACACCGGCATACGCCGGCTGTCCGTCCTTCACATGGCGCAACACCCCCGCAGCCTGCATTCTGAAAACAAATGTGCCTGCCCGGACGTTATTATCTCCGGTGACAGGCAGCGTCACTTCCGCCATGCCTGGTGCTGTCCATTCAAGCGAAAATCCCTCAGCCCCCTTTCCGTAACTGACCCGGGGAGAAAGTCCCTCACGTCCTGCCGGTGTGGTCAGGGTGGTTTTTCCCAGTAAAACAGTCATCGCCGGCAGTGGAACCGGCACTCCCCCACCGTCACGAACACCGCGGCTCTGTTTAACCTCCAGACCTTCATTTCCCTGTCCGACTTTCCATACCCACGGATTACGGGTGCTGGTCACCGGGCCTTCCAGCTTAAGCTCTCCGCTGAAATCTTCTCCCGGCGTGTTCCAGGCCAGTACACAGGAAGGCAGGAGGCTGGCAGCAAACAGAAATAACGTCACCTTTTTCACTTCTCTTCTCTCCTTATATCCCTGCAA
>NZ_PTSR01000106.1:0-964 GCF_002965345.1 Escherichia sp. MOD1-EC5950 | reverse complement strand
ATATGAATAAAAGAATAAAAACAAAAAGACGTTGAAGTTAAGAAGAAAAACACTGCCGGAGTCTGAAAAATGCGATGTCGGCACATCATTTATCAGAAATAAAATGAAATTGCTTAAATGTATTTAATTTTATTTTTCAGGAGTGACTTACTGATTACACAGCTGGCGTTACCTGTACTCACAACAAAATGTATCCACTTTTTCCGGTCTGCCAAAATAAAACCCCTGCAGATAATCCACTCCCAGAGAGCACAGACAGCTCACCTGCGCCTGAGTTTCAACACCCTCTGCCACCGTATCAATACCCAGCTTTCCTGCCAGCCCGACAACACTTTCTACGATATGCCGGGATGTCTTTTCACTCAGAATGTCCTGTGTGAAGCTCCTGTCCATTTTTATATAACTGACCGGAAAGTGCTTCAGGTACGACAGTACGGAACATCCGGTTCCGAAATCATCCAGCGCAAATGCCACTCCGGCATCACACAGCCGGCTCAGTTTCTCTTCGGTCTGTCTGTCCATGTTAAACGGCTGCTGCTCCGTCAGCTCCAGAACCAGATGTATGCTGTCATGCCCTGCCAGCGCCAGACACATCTGAGTGAACTCACGCTCAGCCAGCAGGGCCGGCGTCACGTTCACGGCAAGCCGGAAACCACGCGGCAGCATGGCTTTAACCTCCGAAAGCCCTGCCACCGCACGGTTCAGGATTTTTTCCGTCACAGGCAACAACAGACCGGCAGATTCCACCCGGTTAATGAAATATGCCGGCGGAAGGATTTCTCCCGTCGGCATATGCCAGCGAACCAGAAGCTCCGCACCGGACACAGTAAGGTCGGATGCAGAAACCACCGGCTGGAGATACGGTTCAAACTCCCCGTTACTGAGCGCACGCATCAGTCTGTCTGCGGATACAAAATCACTGTCCATACTGTCGGTCTTCCATTTTATGAACCTCCCGGTCCAG
>NZ_PTSR01000105.1:0-989 GCF_002965345.1 Escherichia sp. MOD1-EC5950 | reverse complement strand
GGCACTCTTGCATGCACATCGTGGATTTTTCTCCGGGCATGAGCCATACACGCGGCTTCCGTTATTCTGCCGGATTCGTATAACGCCCGGTAGCCACCGTAAGCATCGGCCTGAAGCACACCGCTGTAACCGGCCAGGTGATTTTGTGGATGGATACCTTTCCGGTCCGGACTGTACGCGAACCAGACCGCCGGGGGCATCTGTGAACCGGCGTTACGGTCATCACGGACGTAGACCCACAGCCGGGCTGTCCGGGTTTTACCGCTGCCCGGCTCCTGGACCGGGACGGGGATATCATCAGCATGGACTTTACCGGGCATCAGCACATACTGGCGCAGGACGTCATACAGCGGCTCCAGTAGTTCAGCAACAGCACCTGTCCAGCGCCCCAGCGTGGCACGGCTCAGCTCAGCTCCCTGACGACGGTATATTTCTGACTGGCGGTATAACGGCAGATGGTCTGCATATTTCCCGGTGACAACATGGGCCAGAAGCCCCGCTCCGGCATAACTGCGTGCAATGGGTTTTGAAGGCACCGGTGCCTGCACGATATGGTCGCACCGGCAACAGGCCTGTTTCGGACGTTGTGTTTCGATAACCTTAAAGGCACTGCTGATAAGCTCCAGTTGCTCTGACACATCACATCCCAGTGGACTGAGTTCACCACCACAGGCCGGACAGCATTCCTCTTCCGGCCGGATGACCCGGGTTTCACGGGGAAGTGAAGCCGGTAACGGTTTACGGGCTGAAGACTGGCGCAGGGGGGATGGCAGTACCGGGTCATATTGCTCACCCAGCGTTTCTGCCATTTCTTCCTGAAGTGCGCTGATTCGCTCCTGTGCTTCCTGTATCTGCCGTTCGGTTTTTGCGCGAAGTTTTTCTGAGCTTTTACCGAACTGCATACGCTGCAGTTTCGCAACCAGCGCCTTCAGCCGGTTGATTTCGGAAGCATAAGCCGCCACCCGCTGTGAGAGCAGGCGGTTGTATTC
>NZ_PTSR01000104.1:0-1020 GCF_002965345.1 Escherichia sp. MOD1-EC5950 | reverse complement strand
TGGACCGGGAGGTTCATAAAATGGAAGACCGACAGTATGGACAGTGATTTTGTATCCGCAGACAGACTGATGCGTGCGCTCAGTAACGGGGAGTTTGAACCGTATCTCCAGCCGGTGGTTTCTGCATCCGACCTTACTGTCTCCGGTGCGGAGCTTCTGGGGCTCCGTTTGGGAAACGGAGCCCCAGAAGGAACTGGAAGAAACCGCTGTACGTCTGGCATACACGCTCGTCAGCGGCCCTGACGGCCCGCTATCGCGGAGATGCGCCCCGACTTCGGGTAAACCCTCGCCGGGACCACTCCGACCGCGCACAGAAGCTCTCTCATGGCTGAAAGCGGGTATGGCTTGGCAGCTGCCGTGTTCTGTCAAGAAAAATCGCTTAAACTCTGATATACAGCCCCCTAAGTACTGCCAGCAAGCTGTCAGCACTAAGTCCCCGTTAGCGCGGCTACGCCGCGCTAACGGGGTTAAAAGGGCTTTATCTATACTTCATCATCGCTGAAAGCCCGCATGGCCTCGCAGGGCAGGGATGGGATAGGTGAAACCTGTCAATCAGTACCGGCTTACGCCGGGCTTCGGCGGTGTTACTCCTGTACCATATGTAACTACATCATGCTGCCTTACATGCGCTACGCGCATATGAAGACAAATAGCCCACATCAAACGGTTTTTGGGGCTTCAGTACGCCATAGCACCAGTACACGAGTTTTCTCATCAGCGCACCAATGGCACACATTTTGGTCTTACCTCTCAGGCATAATCGCTCATACATCGCTTTCATCAATGGGTTAAATCTCAGACCACACAACGAAGCCAGGTACAGTTTCGCACGAATTCCTGGCGGACCGATTTTTGACAGTTTCGGACACCCTCTGACCGAGGTGCCGGAATATTTTTCAACGGGAACGACACCCAAAAATGCAGCCACCTGTTCTGCAGTGGTGAAATCATGGCTCCGCAGGATGACAAGCATATTCAGACCTAACTGATAACCTACGGATTTTATTGACGTCAGCAGGT
>NZ_PTSR01000103.1:0-1026 GCF_002965345.1 Escherichia sp. MOD1-EC5950 | reverse complement strand
ACACTTCCCTGCCAGTTCTGGTCCCTGGTGTTCCACAACCGGTGGTTACTGGCAGAGATGAGCCGTATTGCAGCGGATGTGATACTGGAAATCTGCCGCTAGGCGGATGTGGAACCGGGGGTATTCACGGTAATCCACACATGGGGCCGTGACCAGCAATGGCATCCACATATTCATCTGTCGACCACTGCCGGTGGTGTGACGTCAGGTCATACCTGGAAAAACCTTCATTTTTACGCCCGTAAGGTGATGAGCATGTGGCGTTACCGGATAACGCGGTTGCTGTCACGGAAATATCCGGACCTGGTGATACCGGATGCGCTGGCAGCAGAAGGAAGCAGTAAACGGGACTGGAATCGCTTCCTGGACACGCATTACCGCCGTGGCTGGAATGTCAACGTATCCCGGGTGATGGATAACGCCACACATGTGGCGGTGTACTTCGGCTCTTACCTGAAAAAGCCACAGGTGCCGATGAGTCGTCTGGAGCATTATGCCGGTCAGGATGAAATCGGTCTGCGTTATAACAGCCACCGCACACGGCGGGAAGAGTACCTTGTGATGAGCGGTGATGAGTTTATGGAAAGGTTCTCGTGGCATGTGGCAGATAAGGGGTTCCGTATGGTGAGGTACTACGGGTTCCTGAGTCCGGTGAAGCGGCGCTTACTGGAAGAGGTGGTATACACCATAACGGAGACAGTGAGAAAAACGGCAAGGCAAATAACATGGAGGGGGATGTATCAGCGGTTACTGAAGGTTGACCCGCTGAAATGCGTACTGTGCGGAAGTCAGATGCGTTTTACGGGGCTGAAGCGGGGATACCGTCTGGCAGAGCTGGTTATGATGCATGAGCCACTGGCCAGGATGCGGTGGTGCGGCTGAGAGCCGCATCGGGGAAGTTGCATCCATTGTCCGGGAAATGGAGCAAAAAACCATCACTGATACCCGGTATCAATCAATGCAGTCCATTTAATTGACGGCGGTGCACTCATGGCACGCAGGCAGTGTTGAATAAACATCCGTTTT
>NZ_PTSR01000102.1:0-1039 GCF_002965345.1 Escherichia sp. MOD1-EC5950 | reverse complement strand
GCAGATACTGTCTTTTATTCAGGAGATAAACACGCCATGCAGAACGACTGATATTTCTTCACATTTTGACATGAGCACTTATCAGGCCCGCCATTACCTTATGTGTCTTGAAAAAGAGGGAAAAATAAGACGTACACCTCTTCGTCGTGGTGCCCGTACTTTATGGGAGGTGGTCAGAGAAACAGAAAAGCATTAATAAAAAATATGCATTTTTTCAGCATAAGCCGTATTGACTGGTCACCTAAAAGGTAAACGGAATTTAACAACTGAGTGCTTATATTGTTACTTTACGGCGTTATTGAAATGTTGGCTAATCAGGAGTCTTTTTATACCACTCTCAGATACAGATTACTGATGCAGTATCCCAAAGCTTCAACTCTGACAGCGCTGCAATTTTAGGGGTTACAGCTTTATATCACTAACAATGGCACCGACGCACACTTCAGCTATATCAACGCCACATTTTTCTGATCCATGGTTCCTTTGGCATCATTAGCTGTAATGTCCTGATAAACAACCACTGGAAAAAAGATTGTCAATTCGTGTAATCGTACTGAAGAGAATGCCGTATAAATATTCAGCTGACAAAACGCCATCAGTCCATAAAAATCAACAGAAGCACAGATGATTCATCCAGCCATCAACGAAAAATTGTTGCCATAACCAGTGGCTATGGTCATTCTGCGTAACTTCGTTAAATACCCAAAACATTTGCCCTCAGGTGATGAAGTTCGTCGATGTCTCTCCTGTCTGAGTGGTGCGTAAAACAGATCGCCAGCAGACGCAGCCAGTGCTCCACCGTTTGCGGAACAAAACGCCGGACCGCACGGATCCGGCATAAGCGTTCCTGTCATGATAAAGTCATTATGTTGCGTCCTCCTCACTCCAGGTTCCGGAGCAAATCTGGCTGGTACCTGTAAAGAGACTTTGTACATGCTGCCCGGCAATAAATCCCCGTACCACAGGTTTCACAGAACTTCTTCCCATGAAAAAACTGGCCGCACATCACACAATGCCACTCCAGCACGACCGGTAAGGG
>NZ_PTSR01000101.1:0-1043 GCF_002965345.1 Escherichia sp. MOD1-EC5950 | reverse complement strand
AATTAGCTCAGAACTTTAGCTACAACGCCCGCGCCAACGGTACGGCCGCCTTCACGGATTGCGAAACGCAGACCGTCGTCCATCGCGATCGGGTGGATCAGGGTAACAACCATTTTGATGTTGTCGCCCGGCATTACCATCTCTACGCCTTCCGGCAGTTCGATAGTACCAGTCACGTCAGTAGTACGGAAGTAGAACTGCGGACGGTAGCCTTTGAAGAACGGAGTATGACGGCCGCCTTCATCTTTGGACAGAATGTACACTTCAGATTCGAACTTGGTGTGCGGCTTGATGGTGCCCGGCTTAGCCAGTACCTGACCACGTTCGATTTCTTCACGTTTGATACCACGCAGCAGAACACCTACGTTCTCACCAGCACGGCCTTCGTCCAGCAGTTTGCGGAACATTTCAACGCCAGTACAGGTAGACTTCTGAGTCTCTTTGATACCAACGATTTCAACTTCTTCGCCAACTTTGATGATACCGCGTTCCACACGACCGGTAACAACAGTACCACGACCGGAGATGGAGAATACGTCTTCGATCGGCAGCAGGAACGGCTTGTCAATCGCACGCTCTGGTTCCGGAATGTAAGAATCCAGGAAGCCAGCCAGTTCCAGGATTTTCGCTTCCCACTCTGCATCGCCTTCCAGCGCTTTCAGTGCAGAACCACGAACGATCGGAGTGTCGTCGCCCGGGAAGTCGTACTGAGACAGAAGTTCACGAACTTCCATTTCAACCAGTTCCAGCAGCTCTTCGTCATCAACCATGTCGCATTTGTTCAGGAACACGATGATGTACGGAACGCCTACCTGACGACCCAGCAGGATGTGCTCACGGGTTTGCGGCATCGGGCCGTCAGTCGCAGCAACAACCAGGATCGCGCCATCCATCTGAGCAGCACCAGTGATCATGTTTTTAACATAGTCGGCGTGCCCCGGGCAGTCTACGTGTGCGTAGTGACGGGTCGGGGTGTCGTATTCAACGTGAGAAGTGTTGATGGTGATACCACGAGCTTTTTCTTCCGGCGCGTTATCGATCTG
>NZ_PTSR01000100.1:0-1048 GCF_002965345.1 Escherichia sp. MOD1-EC5950 | reverse complement strand
CAGAATGAAACGCGTTTGTTTACCTGCATGAACATATTCAGCATATAGCTGAATACCTGCCCACCCTGCGTGATATGCTTGGTTGAACTCATAGGGACGCCCGATTGTTAAAGAACAAAAACGATGAAAAGCCTGTTAATTATTAAACGGGATATACCATTGACATATCCCACATCACACCTCACTATGGATATACATCACGTATATCCATAGTGAGGTGCCTCATGGAAACAACCGTATTTCTCAGTAACCGGAGTCAGGCAGTCAGGCTGCCGAAGGCTGTAGCCCTGCCTGAAGACGTAAAAAAAGTCGACGTTATTGCTGTTGGCCGTACCCGGATCATTACCCCGGCAGGAGAGTCCTGGGACAGCTGGTTCGATGGCGATAGTGTCAGCGCAGATTTCATGAATGACAGAGAACAACCCGCTGTACAGGAAAGGGAGTCGTTCTGATGCTGAAATTCATGCTGGATACCAATATCTGTATTTTCACCATCAAAAATAAACCAGCGCATATCCGGGAGCGTTTCAATCTGAATACAGGGCGAATGTGCATCAGCTCAGTGACCGTGATGGAACTGGTATACGGTGCTGAAAAAAGTCAGTTTCCGGAGCGGAATCTCGCGATTATCGAAGGATTTATTTCGCGTCTTGACGTACTGGATTATGACTGCGCTGCTGCCACACATACCGGTCAGATCCGTGCTGAGCTCGCCCGTCAGGGACGTCCGGTGGGACCATTTGACCAGATGATTGCCGGTCATGCCCGCAGCCGGGGACTCATTGTGGTCACAAACAATACCCGGGAGTTTGAACGTATCGCCGGCCTTCGTCTGGAAGACTGGTGTTAATGCCCTCACTTCCGGTTCAGACACGCCTGAGAATACCGTCAGCCACTTCTCTGGCCTGTTTGACAGAACGAGGCCGGTGCAACGGAATACCGGCCTGAATGACAACCAGATTAAATAACGCATCCCGGCGCTGACGTTCCGGGCGCAGATGAGAGCGATCATCCAGTTCGATAATGGCCCTGACAGTGAAATCCTGCT